>NZ_JAVVQU010000029.1:0-39314 GCF_036655075.1 Niameybacter sp.
ATTCCTTTAAAGCCAACTGGAATTTTATTGGAAGCATTTATGCACGTTTATAGTAGATATTTAAACATACGAACAGGACTAATAGCATTCCTACCATTGTTTAAACAATACTTATCAATAAGCTCTTCGTAAACAAAAGAGAAGTCAATAAGTTCATTAATTTTTCTCAAAAGATTATCTTTAGGAACTACAATATCGTAAATTTTCATATATGGGCTCAAGTTTAAAGTTTGTTGTTGTTGAAGCATGGTATCACCTTCCGAATTTGATACTATTATTATAACAAAAAAATCCATCAATGCCGAGATACGACATTGATGGATTTTTTCATAATAAGAATACTTTTTCAGTGGCCTCCATTTAAACTACTGGGCCTTTTCTTTGATATTAATCAATAAGTTCTTCTCCTTATCCCTCTATTTTTTCAGTCTAGAATCTGATAAAATCAAATTCATTGTACAACTAAGAAAGCCTCAGTGTTATAACACTGAGGCTTTCTTAGTTGTTTGAAACTATAACTTTATAAAAGGCTACTTACCATTGCTTTACTTATTCCATTGATTATTTATATTAGGTTGACTCCACCCATTTAAATTATTATTTTGCAATTTATCTGTTGCCTTATCAATATGTATTGCAAGATTTCTTAACTCTTGTAGACCATTAAATATTTGCCTTTGCGTAGAGTCTATTCTAGTAGCTAAACTTAATAATTGTGCGGGTTGAGGTGGGACACTTTGTACAGCCATAGCTCGTAATTCCTCTTCAATAGCATCAAATCCAAGCAATCCATTTTGGATCATATTAGCAATAAAATTTTGCTTATCAGCAATCATATCTATTTGATTAGCTGTCATTGCAGATGCCATATTTCCCCATCCATTCCCCATATATTCTAATACAGGTGCCTGTCCGGATTGTGCTATGTTTTGTTGATCAAGCTTTTCATAATCAGTTTGTACTGCGTCAGGCAGCTTAGTTGTTGCATCATGTACCATATCTTTTACTTCACCAACCGCTTGCATGGCTGCAAGCTTTGCATCACGAATAAGATTTTCTAACATTTATATCCCTTCCTTAATCCTGGAACTTATCTGTCATAACATCAATTTGATTTGTAAGTCCATCTATTTTATCTGTAAGAGCATCTATTTCATTTGTATACTTATCAACATCTGCAATGTTCTTACGTACCTCTACTTGATTATCTATTGATGTTGAAACTTTTGAACTAATTTCTTGTGCTATAGATTGAACAAGTACTTGAATACTTTCTGGAGCGTTTGCCCCTACTTGTCCTACTAATCTATCAAGTAATGGTTTAATCTGTTCTAATGTTTTGATTGAGTTACTAAGCTCACGTCCACATGAATTCAATTCTGAGTCAATTTTATCACATGTTCTATCAATATCTGATTGTGTAATTTGGTCAATCTCCCTTATAATTTTATCAATTTCATTTCCTACTGCTCTTGCTTGTTTTCCTGTTACCATTAATGCCATATTATTTCATCCTTTCTTTTTTCAAAAATAACTTATACTCTTGTATAGTATAATATATTATCAAAAAAATCTATAAAAGTATAAAAAGATACTATACTCCTTTTAATCCTTATATCGTCTTTCTACAAGTACAGTATCTCTCCAGTTACCTTCTCTATCTTTTGCAAGCTTTTCTCGATAGCCCACTTCTCTAAATCCACATTTTCTATGAAGGGCTAGACTTCCTTCATTATCTGCCATAATAGAGGACTGGATGGTCCAAATGTCGCTTGCATCACAAACTTCAATTACCCTCTTGATAAGGGTTGTTCCTATTCCTACACCTTTAAAGTCATTATCTATGTAAATACTTAACTCTGTGACACCGCTATAGATTGCTCTTGAAGAAATAGGAGATAAGGCTGCCCACCCTACAACTTTATCTTCATAAGTTGCCACAAGTCTTCCTATTTGTAAATGTGCCGTATCCCATTCTTCATACGTTGGTACGACTGTAGTAAAGGTAGCTTCATTACTTATCATCCCTTGATAATATATTTGGGCTACACGTTGCCAATCTTCTTGTGTCATTGCTCTTATTTTATATTCCATATCCTTTTTACTCCTTTTCTTTTCCTGTTTCATTGCTTACTTTATCTTTGTCTAATTTTATCGTCTACCTTTTAATAAATCTAAAAAAGCAGAACCTACATCTCTGTGTAAGTCCTGCTTGCCTATTGCTTTTTTATATTTAAGTATGACTTTCACTAAATGACACGTTTTGCACCTATGTAAGGCTTACCTGGTCCATCAAATGAACTGATAATAATACCTGTACTACTATTATTGGAATGAATAATCTTACCGTCACCTATGTATATGGCTACATGTGAGATAGAACCATTGTAACCAAAAAAGACTAAATCCCCTCTTTGTAGCTCACCTCTACTCACTTGGTAGCCATCATTGTCATACTGAGAACGTGACGTACGAGAAATACTGATACCATGGCGGTTCATGATTTGCTGTGTAAACCCAGAACAGTCTACACCACTGGTCAAACTATTCCCACCATATACATAAGGATTCCCTACAAACTGCTGAGCATCCTCCACAATTGCTTCACCTAAGCTCTTGCCTGATGCTACCACTGTGTCTTCGTTATTACTCTGGTTCTTATTTCCTGTAACCGTTACCTCACCCACTATTTGTGTTGGTACAACCCGCTTCACTTCGGCAATACGCTTAGTAGGAAGTTCTTTCATAAACTTAGAGTGTATAAATTCTTGACTAATAAAACCTTCCTTACCTTCATGGATGACTTTGCACCATCCTTCAACTGTATATTGTATAACGACCTTATCCCCTGTATTAAGGGTGTCTAAAATATTAGTGTCTGTAGTAGCTGGGTAGTCCCTAAGTCTTACCCCTTGCCCTATAATTTCTCCTTCTGTTTCCTCGATTGAAACATAATCCGCAAAAACATAAGCTTTTCCACCATTACTTGTTTGAATCTCTAGCCATTCATTATTTGCACGTCCAATAATGTCCACTTCATCTTGTTGGTTAAGTTGGCCCATGTTAGTCGCTGTAGTCTTTGGCTCTTGTCTCATGTTTAATGTAGCAACATTTACTTTGCCATAAGCTTGTCCATATACAAGTGTTGGCATAAGCATTGCTGATGCCACAACACATAAACTCAGTAATGATTTTTTCAGCTGCATTTCTACTTCCTCCGACCTCTTATAATATATTAACTAATTATTACAAAACTATTATAAGAAAAAACAGAGATACTGTCAACATTATATGATGATCAAACTATGCTACATTCTAATTTTTCTACCTTATTTTATCTGAAATGCTAGTGAAATGGATTTTACTTATAAGAAATGCCTAAGGCGATATTTTGCTTCTTCATAAAATAGGCCATCTCATAAATATCTTCAGGATTTGTTTCATACACACAAAACTGTGGGTCAATACACTCAACAATTTGCTTAGCAATTTCATGATCAAATGGTTGGTGTGGGTCTAATTTTTGAATATGCTGTTTTAAAACGCGCATCTTAAGTTGTGGCGTCTTGGCCTCGCGGTAACGGTCTACCAAGTAGCTACGGTCTTGTTGCATATAATGCTTTGGTAATGTTTTATTCAAGTGAACACCATAGATAAATGATTTAAGCTCCCCTAGGTTCTCTACAACTTCCTTAATGTAAGTGTAACATTCCTTCTCATTTCCTATCTTTAAGTTTGTCAAAGTCAGGTGAGAAATGTCCATCAGAAGGCCCTTCTTAGTATATTGAACACCCTCTAAAAGCTTCTTAGTCACAGCTTGATCTAAATAGGTAAGCCCTGGCCACCATAAGTTTTCAAAGAGTAACATCGGTCCATCTTCATCTGCTGGAAAGACCTCATTTACCAGTTCAATGGTGGCATCAATCACTTCCTCATCTGTATAGTCAAACTGCCAAGTAAAGGAGTCTTCAATACAAATATGACTTACATGCAATACCATATACTTAGCTTTGAGTGCTTTGGCTCTTGCATACTGCTGCTTGTAAGACTCTATCATCACTTCCTTACTTGTCCCACCATAATAATCTAAAAGCGCTTGGTGACTCCCTAAAATACTCTCTACTTTAGCCAAGTCTCCTCTCCAAAAGTCTAACCACATTGGGTAAAAACTTAAATGTACCCCTTGGACAATACCTTCTGGTATCTGGCTTATATCATAATCTATGGTAAGACCTAACTCAATCCCATCCATTTGATGCTTTTGGCTAAATGCTTCAATCTTACTCCAATCATCTTGAAAAAAATTAATGTATTTAAGTGTTGTAGAAATATGAAATAATCTTTCCATGTGTGCCTCTTTCTAAGCTGAATTTATTAACTGTCTATTTCAAGCGATACGCTGTGGCAGGTTTCGCTCCTTTAATGAATGTTCTAAGTTGTTCTATTTGTCTTTTGTCCATATTGTGTTTAGGCAAAATTTGTGCTTGGACTGCATCTACAAAAAATCTAAAGTCCTTAGGAGTCTCTAGAATTTTAATATAAGTATTCCAAGATACTGTATCTTCTAGTTCTCCTACTTTCAGATAAATACTTTCCTCAGAAAACACGTACTCTGTCGTTCCTGCAAAAACTGGAAGTTGCATCTGTGTCGCTGTAATATTCCATATCTTAAAAGGTTTCCCGATTAGAATAAGTACCGCTAGAATAATCCATATAATGTTGTCTGCAAAGAATAAGTCTAATCGTCCTGTATTTTGAGAAAGCTTGTATCCAAGCCATCCCAAAATACCGAATCCTACAACTAAAAGCAATTTGCTAAATAGTGTACGGTAGCCTACCCATAGGTTGTAGCGCCATACGTCCCTTAGCTTCATTTTAATTTTTAATTCAAGTTGATTTACATTGGTCATTTTAACACCTCTTTTGTTTTGTTCTCCAACCCCCTACACTTGCTCACTCAGTTTAAGACATTACCTGGCTCTGAAGTGCGAGTTGGTATAAGTTATAATAAATTCCTTTGTTGCCTAAAAGGGTTTGATGGTTCCCCATCTCTCTTATTTTACCTTTATGTAACACAATAATATTATCAGCATGTTGAATAGTAGACAAGCGGTGGGCTACCATAAGTGTCGTACGCCCCTCCATCATCTTATACAGTGCATCCTGAATCAGACTTTCAGTTTCTGTATCAATATTGGCTGTTGCTTCATCTAAGATGAAGATTTTAGGGTCATATGCTACTGCACGTGCAAAAGAAATAAGCTGTCTTTGCCCCGTTGATAAGCTTGCACCTCTTTCAAGGACTTTTTCATCATATTGATCTTGTAACTTTTCTATGAACTCATGGGCATTTACAAGTTTACTGGCCTTTTCTATCGTTTCCTGGGAAATACTGCTACTTCCTAGTCTAATATTACTCTTCACATCGCCTGTGAACATAAATACATCTTGTAAAACTTGCCCTACTTGACTTCTTAATGAAGCAATCTCATAGTCTTTAATATCTTTTCCATCGATTAGAATCTGTCCCTTTTGAATGTCATAGTAACGACAAATAAGGCTTAAGATAGAAGTTTTACCTGCACCAGTAGCACCTACAAAGGCTACCTTTTGACCTGCTTCTATTTTAAATGACACATCTCTTAAAATCCAATCTTCCTCTTCATAGGCAAACCATACATTTTTAAATTCGATAGAGCCGCTGAAGCCTTCTTTCGCTTCAAAAGTCCCATCTTGAATCTCATTTTCTTCATCCAATATGGAGAAAATCTTCTCTGCTGATGCTAGAGCTGACTGAAGCACACTAAAGTTTTCTGCTAACTGTTCAATAGGTCCAAAGAAATCCTTCGTATAAGATACCATAATAATTAAGGCTCCTACACTCATTGCACCTTTTAAAACACTATTCCCACCGACTAAGAGTACAAGTCCTACGCCTACTGAGGAAAGGACAAAGATAAAGGGTCTAAAAAGCATAAAGGCTGTCATTTCTCTCATACCTGCTTTATACAACTTCGCATTGATCCCCTTCATTTGTTTCACTTTAGCTTCTTCTCTTGTGAAGATTTGTATAATACGCATGCCTGAAAGGTGCTCAGATAAGAAAGTATTCATTTGTGTTAATCGATTACGTACATCGCGGTACGCAATTCTAGAAAAGTATTTATAAATAAATGTTGCTGCTACCACCAATGGAATAAGTGCAAATACCCAAAGCGCAGTCTTTACATCTGTTGCTACCATCATGACCATAACACCCATCAGGAAGAGCACTTGCTTAAGTAAGTTCACAAGTACGCTTGTGTACATCTCATTTAAAGTCTCTGTGTCATTAGTCACACGTGTGACTAGCTTTCCAATTGGATTTTGATGATAGAAGCGATCTGGTAGGTAAAGCATCTTCTCGTAAATTTCATGTCGTACTGCCAAAATAATCTTTTGTCCAATGTATTGTAAAATAATAGCTTGTAAATATAAGAATCCAAAGCTTACTGCTAACACCACTAAAAAGAGCATTGCTAGGTAGGCTAAGGCTGGTAGGTTAAGGCTTCTTAATACCTTTAAATCTTCTTGTTCTAGTATACTTCCTTTGTAAGTGTTCCCATTTACTGTCAGACTTACACCTTCTGGTTCTATACTTATTGCTTGGCTATAGGCCTCTGGTGTCATATTTTCTAATAATGTACTATCTGTTAAAGCCATGTCCTCAATCCAATAGTATACATTCTTATATTGTATCATTTGATAAACGTTTTCTACTTGTTCATCTGGTTTCAAGTGACGAAGCACCTGTCCTTCATATTCTACAGTGCTCTTTGTATCTGTTGTTACAACATAGGGTGTCTTATATCCTTCTGTAAATAAATCTACTGCATTTCCTATGAGTACGGGTTTTGCTAAATCTGCAACGGTACTAATCACCATAAGTAATAATACAATTACAAACCACCCTTTATACGGTTTTGCATATGCTAATAAACGTTTAATCAAGCCACTATCTTGTGTTTTCATCTTCATCCCCCCTATGCCTCACTAATCTCTTCTTCAAGTTGTTGTTTTCTATACATATCTGCATAGATACCATCAGCGGCTAGGAGACCTTCATGTTCTCCATACTCTGCAACATGACCATTTTCAAGAACGACAATGTGCTCTGCATGGCGTACTGTAGAAATACGATGGGCAATAATGATATTGGTCTTACCTTGTCTAGCTTCTTTGAGGTTATGTAAGATAAGTTCTTCTGTCTTTGTATCTACAGCAGATAGAGAGTCATCTAGTATTAAAATCGGTGTATCTAAGAGTAACGCCCTTGCAATAGATACCCTTTGCTTTTGCCCACCTGAAAGTGTCGTTCCTCTTTCTCCAACTACTGTCTCGTATTGGTGTGGGAAATCCACAATATTCTTATGTACGTCTGCCTTCAACGCTGCCGCTTCCACCAACGCTTGTGAGACTTCGTCTACACCAAATCCAATGTTGTTTTTAATCGTGTCACTAAATAAGAAGTTATCTTGAGGCACATAGGCAATTTGTCTTCTCACGTCTTGTATCTTGGCTTGCATAATATCTGTTTGATCTAGGAAAATGCTACCTTCTGGTGCATTATAAATTCTTAAGAGTAAATTGACTAAAGTAGACTTTCCACTACCTGTACGTCCAAGTATAGCCAATGTTTCTCCAGGGTGTACCTCTAAATTGATATCTGTTAATCCTGGTTGATTGTTATCTGGGAAATTAAAGTCTAGATGTTTAATACAAAGATGGCCCTCAAGCTCTGGTAATGCTACGGCCTCTTTTGTATCTTGTATACTACTTGTTACTTGTAGCACCTCATCTATTCGCTTCACAGATGCCATCCCCTGTGCAAAAGTATTAATACCCATGGCAATAGCTTGCATTGGCCAACTCAGCATCAAAATATATTGGTTAAAGGCTACGAATTCACCAATTGTAATCTCATTAATCATCGTTAAGTAACCACCATACCCAATAGAGATGAGTAAGCTTGACCCTACTAGGAAAATAACTAATGGATTTAAGAACGCTGAAAGCTTGGCAAGTTTTAAGTTCTTAGCATAGTTATCCTGTGCTATGCCACCAAAATCTTGTAAATCATAGTATTCTTGTACAAAGGATTTGATGACTTTAATTCCTGAGAAGGATTCTTGTACTTTATCTGATAAAGTTGCAAAAGCTTCTTGTTTTTCCTTGAACCTTTTCTTGATTATACGACCAAAATAATAGCTTGAAAGGGCGATAAAAGGCATTGGAATAATTGCTACTAAGGTAAGCTTCATATCAATAGCAAATGCCATCTGTCCAATGACCATCACCGTCATAATGACAGCATCAAAAATGGTAATAACCCCTGGCCCCACCATCATACGAATGGCATTTAAATCGTTGGTTGCATAGGCCATTAAGTTTCCGGTCTTATGCTGATTAAAATATTGACTATCTAGAGTCACCCACTTTTCAAATAGGTCTTCCCTAACATCTCTTTCTACTTTTCTTGATGAACCAATGATGCAATAACGCCAACCTATACGGCAAATCCCCATTAGGACTGTTAGCCCTATTAAGAGACAGACCATCTCTAGTATCCCTTGTGAGCTGATACTTCCATCTTTAATGCCGTCTGTTACATTCCCTGTAATCTTAGGGATAAATAATTGCATGTAATCCACTAATAATAAAGTCATTAATCCTGATAGATATAACCACTTATATTTCACGATATATCGTTTAAGCACATCTTTGCTGTTCATCTTCAGCCTCCCCTAAACATTCATTCTCATATTTATTAATCATACAAATTTAGGGACTGTTACAAGTCCCTTGTAACAGTCCCGTTTTATCTAGTGAGTTCTATATATTCTATAATGAGCTCATCTAAACAGTGACTAAGCTCAATAATCTCGCCACTATCTTCTCCTACTTCATAATTCCCCACTATATCATTCAGTGCTTCTCTTGTGTCCTCTATCTGCCTAAGCAACACCTGTTTTAGCATACATTCCTCCTATAGGATAATGTACTTATTATGCTTCAGAATGTCTTTTTTTATTCCTCTTACTAGAGTGTTGTCCCAACAAGTGCTGCCCCTATAATACCTGCATCATTTCCTAAGATTGCTGCCTTAACTGGATTTCTAAGCTCAAGTCCTGGGCACATTTGCTCTTGTGTATATGTTGTTACAGGTTCTGTTAAGTTAGCACCTTGTGCACTCATACCACCACCTAGTACAACAACTGCGGGTTGGAGCATATAAACGATGTTCGCTACACCATATGCCACATATTTGAAGTATTGGTCAAGTACTTCTTCCGCCACCTGGTCACCAGATTGTACTGCATCAAATACAATTTTAGCTGTCATACTTTCTAGGTTACCTTCAGCCATTGTTGCAAGGAGTGACTCTGGATCGCTGTTTGCAGCAGCTTTTGCATCTCTAATCAATGCTGTTGCTGAAGCATATTGTTCCCAACAGCCTTTACGACCACATCCACATGGACGCCCATTTAACTCCATAACATGGTGACCAACTTCACCACCACCACAGAATGCACCACTATAAACTTTGCCATCAATGATGATTCCACCACCAATGCCTGTTCCTAGTGTTATAACAACAACATCCTTTTCTCCTTTAGCTGCTCCACAGATTGATTCTGCTAAAGCTGCACAGTTTGCATCATTTTCTACATACACATTAAGATTAATGTACTTTTGGATTTCATTTCTTACATTGACTTCATTGAAGTTTAAGTTACTTGCATAGTGAATAATACCTTCTATAGGAGATGCAATCCCTGGGCTACCAATTCCAATTGAATGGACATCTTCTACAGTTAGACCATGCTTATTCATAATCTCTCTACATACACTTGCCATATCCTTAAGAACTTCCTCTGATGAACGTTCTGCCCCTGTAGGGATCACAATTTTATCAATGATTGTATATTCACTGTTTAAGAGCCCTACTTTAATTGTTGTTCCGCCTAAATCCACACCAATGTAATACATCTTATTCCTCCATTAAATTCGTTTAGTTATTAAAGTTATTTTGTAAATTATTCATGACACGTTCATTAAGTGCTTCTGCTGCATTATAACCCATCTTTTTTTGTCTAAAGTTAATCGCTGCAGTCTCACAAATAATCGCTAAGTTTCTACCTGGTCTAATAGGAATGGAATGACTCACTACATTGATTCCTAATATATCCATATACTCATTAGTCAAGCCTAAACGATCATATTGCTTCTTTTGGTCCCAGTTTTCTAACTTGATTACAAGATCAATATTTTTCATTTCTTTAACAGAACCTACACCAAAGATTTGTTTAATATCCACAATCCCTATACCACGTACTTCAATAAAGTGACGGATAACTTCTGGGGCTGATCCAAGTAGTGTTGTGCCTGATACACGTTTGATCTCTACTGCATCATCTGCTACAAGACGATGTCCTCTTCTTACAAGTTCTAACGCTGTCTCACTTTTACCGATCCCACTCTCACCTGTAATGAGTACACCTTCTCCATAGATATCTACGAGTACACCATGCATAGAAATACGTGGTGCTAACTCCACATGCAGCCATCTATTGACTTCTGCTAAGAAACTCGTTGTGGACTCTAATGTTTTGAACATTGGTATGCCACTCTTTTCTGCACATGCAATCATCTCTGGAAAAGGCTCAATTTCTTCTCTACAAAAGACAATACAAGGAATTTCTGTATAGTTCATAAGGCGCTCTATACATTGCCTCCTCGCATCTTCTGGCATCTGCTCCATATAAGTGTGCTCAACTTTACCGATAATTTGAAGTCTTGTTGGGTCAAAGTAATCGAAGAAACCGGCTAACTGAAGTGCAGGTCTATTGACATCTGATTCGGTAATTTGTCTATTTTCGTACTCAATGCTAGGTGTTAAGGGCTCAAGCTTAAAATGGTCAATCAATTTACTTACTTTTACAGAATACATGCCGTTACTCCTTTTTTCTTCTTTAAATACACGCTTTAAATTACACTATATTTTATTATAACATTTATTGTTTATGGAAAAAAGTATAAATATTCATTGCGACCTCTTTTGTAATACCTGGCACAGCCTCTATTTCATCTAAGGTAGCCTGTCTTAAAAGTTCCACGCTTTTAAAATGATTCATCAAATATTTCTTACGCTCTTTACCTACTCCTTTTATATCATCTAAGACCGATTGCACCTGCGCTTTACTCCGCAATTTTTTGTGATATTCAATGGCAAACCGGTGAACTTCATCTTGAATTCTAGTGATCAACTTGAATCCTTCTGTATTGGTCTTTATGATAATTTCTTCATTCTGATAAAGGAGGCCTCGGGTTCTATGCTTATCATCCTTTACCATACCACATACCGGTATATCTAATCGATACTTCGCTAATACCTTCTCTGCTACACCAACTTGTCCCTTTCCACCATCCATCAAGATGAGGTCTGGCATCTTGGTAAAACTGTCTTCCTCACCTTTTTGTACCAATCTGGCAATACGCCTATCTAGTACTTCTTCCATGCTGCCATAATCATTAGGTCCTTGGATACTTTTAATCTTGAACTTACGGTAGTCACTTCGCTTAGGCTTCCCCTTTTCAAATACTACCATTCCACCAACTGATTCAATGCCCTGTGTGTTAGAAATATCATAGGCTTCTATACGATTAAAAGACTTATTAAACCCAAGCGCTTCTTGTATCTCACCCAGTGCCCCTTTTGTCTTTGCCTCTTGACGCCTCATTTCATCTCCAAACTGACTTAAGCTAATATATGCATTCTTACTTGCCAGCTCTAGTAGATTATGCTTTGTCCCCTTTTGTGGTAAGGTCAGTGTAACCTTACTCCCTTTATGCATACTCAAGTAAGCTTCTACTACCTCTTGGTCTTCTGGCATCTTCTCTACTAAAATTTGTTTAGGAATAAAAGTCGCTTCTGAATAAAATTGGGCAATGAACTCACTAAAAATCTGCTCAATTTCTTCGCCTTGTGTATCGTTAATAAGAAAATGTTCACGCCCAATCAGTTTACCCTGACGTACAAAGTAGACTTGCATCAAAGTATCTTGCTCACTTCTTGCAAAAGCAATAACATCTTGGTCTTCCATACTGCTATTGGTAGCGGTCTGCTTCTGCTCTATCTTTTTGATAGCAGACAACTGGTCACGCAAGAGGGCCGCCTTTTCAAACTCTAAGTTCATGGAGGCCTCTCCCATACTTATTTCTAAGCGTTTAATAATCTCGTGGTACTTACCGCTTAAGAAGTCCACGACCTCTTGTATAAGGATTGCATAGTCTGCCTGACTAATTTTAGCAATACATGGTCCACTACATTGTCCAATGTGATAGTTGAGGCAGGCTCTTTCTTTATTAATATCTCTTGGAAGGACTTTGGTGCAAGTACGTAATGGCCAAGTCTTCTTAATCAGCTCTACCATTTCCCTCATTGCATTGGAGTCTGTATACGGACCAAAGTATTTGGCACCATCCTTTTTCATATTTCTTACAACGGTTACTCTCGGAAAGGCCATATGGGTATCTATTCTAATATAAGGATAGTGTTTATCATCTTTTAATCGAATATTATATTTAGGATTATATCGTTTAATTAAGTTACACTCTAAAACCAAAGCTTCTAACTCTGAGGTGGTGACAATATATTCAAAACTACAAATTTGTTCCACTAGCCTCATCGTCTTGATTGAGTGATTTTTAGATTGTTGGAAGTACTGTTTCACACGATTTTTAAGGCTAACAGCTTTGCCTACATAGATAATTTGATCCAACTCATTTTTCATCAAATAAACGCCTGGCGAACTAGGTAGTTTTTTTAATTCTTCTTTTATATCAAACATAGGTCGACTCCTTTTTTCTCTCTATTTTAAGTATAAACCAGTTTTAACACTTTACATATACTAATATTTACCAGAATATTCTTTCTCCTAATCTTAATACTATTTATAGACTTTATTTTAGGAGGACTTACCATGACTATTAAAAAATTTTGTATTAAAACTCTATGTATCGGCCTGATTGCCGGTCAATCTCTAACCCTTTTCGCAGCTGCACCTAAAGTAGACCTCAACAATCCACTTGCTATTAATTATACCCTCGAACAACTTGAGGATAAGCTTGAAAAAAGTTATGATAAACAATACAAAGTAGATTGGGATTTTGATATCCTTTTTAGCAATGGACGCGTGAGCGTACTTGTTGAGTACGATAAAGATGATGCCGCTGCTTTTAAAAAAATCTCTAAATCTGACTTAGAAAAATTACTTACTTCTATTATCACTGAGATTCAAACAGCTTTAGGTAGCACATCTATCCCTATTGAAGGGATTGTTATGGAAGATGATGCTAAGCAACCAACTTATACATTTATGTATAAAGACGGTAAATTAAACATAAAGTAATATTTATTACATTTTGATTAATTTTCTTTAGTTAAATTGAATTTTAACCTCCTATTGAGTATACTTATGGTTATTAGCTTGTCTATCAAACTTATGTATAAATTCAAAGGAGGTTAATTTTATGAGCAAAAAAATGAAAAAAGCCGTAGCTATTGGCTGCGCTATGGCAATTGGAACAGGTGCCTTCTCTGTAAGTGCAGCTAACCTTACTAAAAATGTAAAAGCCGTTTATAACAATATTAAAGTTACATATGATGGAGGGTTCCAAACACCTCAATATGAACCATTTATGATTGATGGTACAGTATATGTTTCTCTTCGTGATGCAGGTCAAATGACTAACAACAACGTAGGTTGGGACGGTACAAATAAAACTGTTCAAATCTCTTCAAAAACACCACCTTCAACTGTAACAGACCAAGAACTTGCAAGCAAAAACTTAGAGATTGCTACACTTAAAAACCAATTAGCAGCTGCTGAGAAAAAACTCGCAGGCTATGAACAAAAAGAAGAAGATAAAAAAGAAGAAGAGTCTAAAAAACCAGATTTAACAACTAAAGGACTTGAAAAACTTGAGGCTATTTTAGAAAACGATTACACTGAAAAATATGGTGTATACTGGTTATTTGACTTGGAATATAACGATAGAGAAGAAGAACTTGAACTTACCGTGTCCTTCGATACAAAAGCTGATTCTACTGCATTTGATAAAATTAAATCTGATAAATTAGAAACACTTTTAAACAGTATGTGTGACACCGTACAAAAAGAGTTAGGTACAAAAGTAGCTATCGATGGTACCCTTTACAACGACTACACCGAAGACACTATTGGTCGTTTTACATGTAGTACAAAAGGTCGCTTTGCCTATACTAAACAACTTACACAAGATGATTTAGATGATGCTGCTGATAGCTTAATGGATGATAGCGATTACGATACACTTCCTGATTTCGAATACGAAACATTGAAGGACCTTGTCATCAAAGTAGACGAAATTGAAGTTGAAAATGATGGCGATGATTTTGAAACACTTAGCTTCAAACTCTACACAAATCTTACAAATGATAACAAATCAGACTGGGCTGACTTCGTAAAAGATGCTGGTCGTGACGACTTAAGAGCTTTAAAAGACTTTATGGAAAGCATTTCAGAAGATCTTCAAAAAGACCTTGGAACAAGAGAAGTTAGCGGTTACATCTACAATAAAGTAGGTAGTGGGCGTCTTATTGTTAAATATGAAGATGGCAAAATTACATTAGTAAAATATTAATTGTCTCATAGCATTTTATAAAACAGGCTCTTCCTAGTCTCACTAGGAAGAGCCTGTTTTGTTTGTATACCCTGTTGTTTAATCACTTATAGCAGTTTCTTAAGGAAATGTCCTGTGTAAGATGCTTCCACTTTTGCCACTTGTTCCGGTGTACCTGTTGCCACAATTTCACCACCACGGCTACCACCTTCTGGGCCTAAGTCAATGATATAGTCTGCTGTCTTAATCACATCTAGATTATGTTCAATAACAACGACGGTATTGCCACCTTCTACAAGTCTGTCTAAAATGCCTACAAGCTTGTGTACATCAGCAAAATGTAGTCCTGTTGTTGGCTCATCTAAGATATACATGGTCTTTCCTGTACTACGCTTACTAAGCTCTGTTGCCAGTTTGACACGTTGTGCCTCTCCTCCTGAAAGGGTAGTAGAAGATTGTCCTAGTCGTACATAACCTAGGCCTACATCATAAAGTGTTTGAAGCTTACGACTAATGGCTTGGAAGTTTTCAAAGAACTTAAGGGCTTCTTCCACTGTCATATTCAATACATCTGAAATCGTCTTATCCTTATACTTTACTTCTAGTGTTTCTCTATTATAGCGTTTGCCCTTACATACTTCACAAGGTACATAAACATCTGGTAAGAAGTGCATTTCTATTTTCAGCATACCATCTCCACGGCATGCCTCACAGCGTCCGCCCTTAACATTGAAGCTAAAGCGTCCCTTTTGATAACCTTTCATCTTAGCTTCTTGTGTCCCTGCAAAGACATCACGAATCATATCAAATACACCTACATAAGTCGCTGGGTTAGAACGTGGTGTACGTCCTATTGGTGATTGGTCGATATGGATGACTTTATCTAAGTTTTCAAGTCCTCTAATATCTTTATGTGCACCTGGCTTAAGTTTGGCACGGTTTAAGTCTCTTGCAAGACGCTTCAAGAGAATTTCATTAATCAATGTACTCTTTCCAGAGCCTGATACCCCTGTAATACAGGTCATTGTGCCAAGCGGTATATCTACACTTAGATTTTTTAAGTTGTTCTCTTTGGCACCTACAATTTTAATCTTGTTTCCATTGCCTTTTCTTCTTTTCTCTGGAATCTCTATTTGTTTACGCCCACTTAAGTAAGCACCTGTTTCAGATGCTTCACAAGCTAAAATGGTCTCTAGTGGTCCGCTTGAAATAATCTCTCCACCATGCTCACCTGCTCCTGGACCAATATCTACAATCCAGTCAGCCGCATGCATGGTGTCTTCATCATGTTCAACAACGATTAAGGTATTCCCTAAGTCTCTCAGACGAATAAGGGTCTGAATCAATCTTTCATTATCACGTTGATGCAATCCAATACTTGGTTCATCTAGGATATAAAGTACACCTACAAGACCTGAACCTATTTGAGTTGCTAAACGAATACGCTGTGCTTCTCCACCTGAAAGTGTTCCAGAAGAACGGGATAGTGTAAGATAGTCTAACCCTACATCTACTAAAAAACCAAGGCGTGCATTAACCTCTTTCAAGACTTGCGCTCCGATGGCTTTTTGTCTATTGGTAAGCTCTACTTCTAAGAAGAATGTTCTAAGGTCTCCAATAGCCATGCTAGTCACTTCATTGATATTTTTGTCTCCTATTGTTACAGCAAGAGCCTCTGGCTTAAGCCTTGCGCCCTTACACGTCTTACAAGGGATACTTGTCATATAGCTTTCATATTCATCTCTCATACTTTCAGAAGAACTTTCTTCATAACGTCGCTTGGTATTGCCTACCACACCATCAAAGGCATAGTCATAGTTACGTGTACCGTACTCTCCTGAAAAAGTAAACTGTACCTTTTCCTCACCTGTTCCGTAGAGAATAATATTTTGCACTTCTTCTGAAAGTTGATTAAAAGGTGTCTCTAAGTCAAAATGATACTTCGCCATTAAGGCTTCAAATAAGGCATAGGCATAACTATCTGGATTGGCAATAGAACCCCATCCTATGACAGCTATGGCACCTTGTCTAATCGTAAGCTCCGGATTTGGCACAATAAGTTCAGGGTCTACTTCTAACTTTTCACCAAGACCTGTACAGGTTGGACATGCCCCAAATGGATTGTTGAAGGAGAACAAACGTGGCTCAATTTCTTCAATACTAATTTGGCAGTCTGGACAAGAGAAGCTTTGACTAAAGTTGATTTCTTCTTCTCCATTAACTTCTGCTATCATTAGACCTCCTGTTTGCTTCATAACGGTCTCAACAGAGTCTGTCAAACGTTTTGCAATACCTTCTTTAATCACCAAACGGTCTACAACAATATCAATAGAATGCTTCTTATTTTTATCTAAATCTAGCTCTTCTTCTGTCAAATCATAGACTGTTCCATCGATACGTGCACGAATATAACCTTGCTTGACTGCGGTCTCTAATACTTTCTCATGTTTCCCTTTGCGCCCTCTTACAACAGGTGCTAACAGCTGTACCTTCGTACGTTCTGGTAACTCCATCAATTGGTCAACCATTTGGTCTATGGTTTGCTTTTTAATCTCTTTTCCACAGTTTGGGCAGTGTGGCACCCCTACACGTGCAAAGAGTAGTCTTAAGTAGTCATAGATTTCCGTTACTGTCCCTACTGTAGAACGAGGATTTTTGCTTGTTGTCTTTTGGTCAATAGAAATAGCAGGAGAAAGTCCTGAAATATAATCCACATCTGGTTTTTCCATCTGTCCTAAAAACTGCCTTGCATAAGCAGATAAAGATTCTACATATCTTCTTTGTCCCTCTGCATAAATAGTATCAAAGGCTAAAGAAGACTTCCCTGAACCACTTAATCCCGTAAAGACAATAAGTTCATCACGATTAAGTTCAAGGTCAACATTCTTCAAATTGTGCTCACGTGCACCTTTAATCATAATTTTATTTTTCATTTTATCCCCTTCTTGCCTCTCTTTTTAGATTAGTATAACATATCAAAAGGCAAAATCAAACATATGTTCGTTATTTAAATAACTTCATTTATCTGGATACAGAAAGTTGTTTTAACTTAATCAGTGTATCGCGTAGCTCTGCAGCGCGTTCAAATTGTAAGTCACGGGCTGCCTTTTTCATTTCCTTTTCCACCTTATCCATAGTTTTTTTAAGCTCTTCTGGACTCATGGATTCTGGATCCTTATCTTTGAAGAATTCATCCTCTTTCTTACTCGTCTTAGTTGCTACAATCAAATCTCGGATTCCCTTTTTAATAGTCTGGGGTGTAATCCCATGGGCTTCATTATATTCTATCTGAATTTGTCTTCTTCGATTTGTCTCTGACAATGCATGCTCCATAGAGCGCGTCACCTTATCAGCATACATAATGACGCGTCCATCTGCATTTCTAGCTGCACGCCCTATAGTCTGAATAAGGGCAGTCTCTGAACGCAAGAATCCTTCCTTATCTGCATCTAGGATTGCAACTAAAGAAACCTCTGGTATATCCAGTCCCTCACGTAGCAAGTTGATTCCTACTAATACATCAAATACACCTAGTCTTAAATCGCGTACAATCTCTATACGTTCAAGTGTATCGATATCTGAATGTAGGTATTTAACCTTGACACCCATCTCTTTTAAGTAGTCTGTCAAATCTTCTGACATACGTTTTGTCAGAGTGGTTACTAGTATTTTTTCCCCTTTAGTCGTAAGTTTATTAATTTCTCCTAATAAATCATCAATCTGTCCTTTTACTGAACGTATATCAATAGGCGGGTCTAGTAAACCTGTAGGACGTATAAGTTGTTCTGCAATACATAGGGAATGCTCAAGTTCATACTGTGAAGGTGTCGCCGAAACAAACATAATTTGATTAATTTTTTCTTCAAATTCATCAAACTTAAGTGGTCTATTGTCTAGTGCTGAAGGCAATCTAAAACCGTAGTCTACTAATACATTTTTACGTGCCTGGTCACCGTTATACATCCCTCGTATTTGAGGTACCGTCATATGTGACTCATCCACCATAATAAGGAAGTCCTCTGGGAAGTAGTCAATAAGTGTAAACGGTGTACTCCCTGCCTCTCTGCCGGATAAATGTCGTGAGTAGTTCTCAACACCTGAACAATAACCCATCTCACGTAGCATTTCTACATCAAAATTCGTACGTTGGCCAATCCTTTGCATCTCTAGCAGCTTATCTTCATTTTTAAGTTCTGCAAGTCTCTCCACAAGCTCACTTTCAATGGCTTCAATAGCGCCCTCCATCTTCTCACGACTAATCGAATAGTGAGAGGCTGGGAATATAGCTACATGTTCTCTATAACCAAGTACTGCGCCTGTTAAAGGGTCTATTTCGGCAATACGGTCTATCTCGTCTCCAAAAAATTCTACGCGTATAGCTTTCTCCGATGCCCCTGCTGGAATAATCTCTACTGTATCCCCTCTTACTCTAAAGGTCGATCTAGCAAAATCCATATCGTTACGATTGTATTGAATCTGGACCAACTTTCTAAGTACATCATCTCTATCCATCTGGGTACCTGTACGTAAAGATAAGACTTGGTTTTCATAATCTACCGGGTCTCCTAAACCATAGATACAAGACACGCTGGCTACAATAATCACGTCATTACGCTCTGCAAGTGCCGCTGTTGCCGAGTGGCGCAATTTATCAATCTCTTCATTGACACTAGAATCTTTCTCAATATACGTATCACTAGATGGCACATAAGCCTCTGGTTGATAATAGTCATAATAGGATACAAAGTATTCTACCGCATTATCTGGGAAAAACTCTTTAAACTCACTATAAAGCTGTGCTGCAAGTGTTTTGTTATGCGCAATGATAAGTGTAGGTTTTTGTACCTTTTCTATAATATTAGCCATTGTAAATGTCTTACCTGATCCTGTTACACCTAGAAGTGTTTGATAACGATTACCCTTTTCTATGCTATCCACAAGCTTTTCAATAGCGTGGGGTTGGTCGCCCATGGGTTTAAACGCAGATTCAATTTTAAAAGGCTTCATTTTATTCATTCCCTTCTCTATAGAGTTTGCCACCTATTTTTCTCTATCATACACTATGTAGACAAAAAGAAAAAGCCAAAAAGAGAATGTTTGTTCTCTTTTTGGCCTTTTACTTTTTATTTAGTTTTGCCTTTACCACAACCACATCCGCCACCGCTACATCCACCACTACAGTCTGTTGTTTCATCATAAGTTGCACTTGCGACCACGTTATTAGTTACTTTATTTGTTCCACTTCCACAATCTGTTGCACAACTACCACAGTTTGATGCTTTATTATAACTTGAGTTATTTGCATTTTTCATAATCAAGTCCTCCTACGATGTATTTTGTGAACGGGTTTAGTATGTGTCTATTGTCCAACCTTATACTAACTATTTTTTACAGAAGCTACTACATTCTGTATCACCACAGTTGCATGCACCATTTCCAGCTACTTGAATACTATCCGCACAACATCTACAGCCTTCATTATGTGCACAGTTCATTGCTTCACAATTAATTTCTGAGTTCGCTTCTGGTGTACCTGTACAGTTATTTGCGCCTCCTTCTGCAAAGCTGTTACAACATGTTCCACTAGATTGGTCTGTATTTGAAGAACCATCTACTTTAACATTACTTAAACAACAACAACTTTCTGCGTTATGAGCACAGTTATTTACACCACAATTTAATTTTGGCATGAAAAATCCTCCTTGATGTTAATAGAGTTTGAAATACACTCTTATTCTTACACTTCGGAGGATTTTTATTCGATTATTTTTTAATATTTATTCCACATGTTTTCCGGTATAAAACAGATTAGTACGGGTGCTGAAGAACCATTTGGCAACATATAAAGAAGTTCCTTCTTCTTGCCTGGCTCTACTGTCCCAATAGTTACAGCATTTTTTCCACCATTTAAATGTCCACTTGGTGCTGCAAAACTACGCCCATTTACCCAGCCTACTGCACCTTTGAAGATATTTCCTCTTGGATTTAATAAAATCCCTGTATTTTCTTCTGTTTGAATTTGAATATGATATTTCACACCATAGTTCCCTTTGTTGATCACATCCTTACCTGTTAAGGCATCATAACCTGTAATAGGTTGCTCAATGTCTCCCGAAGGTAGTCCTAGCATCAATTTATAAGGCTGTTTATTATCAATTTCCACTGAGTAATAACGGTCTGCATTCGGGAAGGTCCCTCTTGTATGCACCCCATCATGTGGTAAATAACTTAAGCCTTCTAAATGCTTAAACTCTGTTTGGTCGCCTACCATAGCAATTGTCACTTTTAATGGACTTTGAGAATATAAATCGATCATGCCTGAAATCGTTTGCCCAGTATACCAATTACGCTTATCTGTATCATATAAATAACGCTTTTCGCCTGGTTCTAACGTATATTGCTTCTCATAGCCTTGTCCCAAGATGTCTTGAGTCACTTGTTGACCTAAATATAAAACATCTGTTGAAGGTCCTTTGTGACTTTCATTCATGTTTACAACTTTAATCGGAAATGTGTTTGTATTTTCCATCAAGATAACAAATCGCTTCTTACTATCATCGGTAGAATTATTTTTGTGATGGTATAATATTCTCCCTTCACCTTGGAAGGTATCTTCATATAAAACCCCCTTAGAACCTACAGATTCTGGCGAGTTACTCATAAGGAGGGTAGCCCCTGTATAAGTTGCACGACTTGGAATAACCGCTTCAAACTCTTGGAAGTTGAAGCTTTTGTAGTTTTCTAGAATATCTCCCGTTTCTCCTTCTGTAAAGCGATACATCAACTCACTTTGAATCACTTCATCTGTTACTAGAAGCTCCATGCTATAAGGCACACTCCATTTACCAAAACTATCTTTTACTTGTAAAGTGACTTGGTATTTACCTTCTGTAAAGAGCTTATAGGGTTTGTTTTCTTGAAGTTGACCCTCTGCTTGATCCATCGCCCTATAAGTCCACTTCTCTTCTACAATTTGTTCCCATGACTCATTTTCATACTCATAATCGCCAAATAGAATAGGCTCTCCTTGACTGTAAGAACTCTTATCTGTTGTAATTTTTGTAATCACTGGTGCTTGATTGGCTTCAATTACAACTGTTTTACTTGTCCATTCACCCCATCTATCCAGGCTATCTTTCACCTTTAAACTAATGGTATTGGTTCCTACTTGCAAGTGCTTTTTAAGTTCATTAAAGCTTTTATATTCTGTAGTTTGTCCTTCTATTTTCCATTTTTTGTCTGTCAATAGATGACCATCTGGATCTGTACTTTTCTCTATAACGTTAAAGTCCTGTCCTTCTATATAGGATTCTGCCTCAAACTCAAAATTTGCTACAGGTGGTGTATTCAATCTTTCAACTTCTATAAGCGGTAATTGTACTTTCATTGTTCTCGTTGTAGGATTATACTCTGCATCTCCACCTATTGCTTGCATAAAAGCTTTCATAGGTACCCACGTCTTGCTATCTCTTACAAGGACAGGAGTGCTTAAAGGATAGTCTATCCCTATACCACTAATGACTTTATCTTCTGCTTTAAAACTATAGACTTTGCCTTCTAGGCTTACTTTAGTTTCCTTAGTAGCACTATCCCAACTTAAGCTAGCTCCTGATATATAAGTTTTTATAAAATCTGTAGAAATATAGTAGGTATCATTAAAATTGCGTATAGTTGGACTATGTTTTAAATCAATATCTATTTCTTTTACAAGTTCATTATAACTGTTATGTACATATTCTATAGGCTGTGTTGCAAAAGCTGGTATTGTCCATACGCAAGCGCCTACTAAAATACTCATTAGTAAATATTTAGCTTTCATTCATGCTCTCCTTTTGTCTTACCTTGTTTCTTTATAAAACAGTTTATCATATTTTTATATAGGTCATGTCATTACAAAAAAATTGTAGTTAAAATGTAATATTATCCAATTAGAAGCATACCTAAAATAATTCCTATAATGGTTGCTACCGTTGTCATGCGACCATTCCATATTTTACGTGCTTCAGGAATAAGCTCTTCACATACAATATAAAGGATAATTCCTGCTGCTAAACCTAGTATTACTGTTACAAAGTTATGGGCTACTTGACTCATCATAAACCCTATACCTCCGCCTATTCCCATAATGGCACCAAGAACCACAGGAATACCCCATACCACCTTCATAGGTATTTTAGCCGCCTTTAGAGGAATAGCTACAGCAATAGCTTCTGGTATACTATGTATACAGATAACAAATGCAAACTGCATAATTGTTTCTGGTGAGGCTGCGCCTAAAGTTCCCATTGCAATACCTTCTGGTATATTATGTATAGCAATGCCTAGTAATAACATAATCCCAGTCTGTACCCCTTTACTCTTCTTGCCACCTATCCCATTACCTAATAAATCTGTTAAGTCCTCTAAAAATAGGCCAATCAATATACCGATGGCTACACCTATGACCATCAATATAGTTTCTCCCTCTTGGGTTGCATGTGGCAACACATCAAAACAAATCATTGCAATCATAATACCTGATGTGATACCAAATAGCATCCCTATTACTCTCTGACTTTTAATATTAAATAGGTAGTAGAGTACTATCCCTATTAGCACACCTAAACCTTCTGCCGCAAATGCCAGTAACATCATATTCCAAACGTTCATCTTGTCCACCTCCTCTACTTATTTTATGGAGGAGATAGCCCAATTTAGAACTTGAATCTAAAACAAAGGAGCATAAATTAAGCCATGCTTCATTTATGCTCCTTTGTTACTTATGACTGTCTTAAAAGCGATTGACTAGTTCATTGCATTGAAGTTTTCTACAATTTTATCTGCATACTCACTTACTACAAAGAGTATTTTATCCCCTTTTACAGCTGTTTTGTAGTTTTGTACAAGTTCATATTGGTCTGGTAAGTATGTTTGCCATTGATCTGCTAAAAATTGTTGTCTTTTTTCAATGCCTTCCATGATTTTATCAGCATCTGCTTCATCATTTAATTCAAAGATAGCAATTTCTGTTGAGTGTACCATCATCATTGGCATATCTACGTAATAATCTTTAAGTAAGTTTGTATCAATACCATATGTGTCTTTAAACATATCTTCCATCATGGCATTCATCATTGGAAGTTCAAGACCTTCTGTCATTGTTGTAATATCTGCTTTTAATGCAGATTCAACTTCTCCTCCTTCAGGTGTTCCTTCTTCCTCCGGTGTCACTTCTGGTGTGGTTACTTCTTGGTCTGGGCTTACTGCTGGTTTATCTCCAACACTACATCCTACAAGTGCTCCTCCAATTGCTAAAGTCATCATAATCGCCATTAATTTTTTATTTATTTTCATAGTAAACGCCCCTTATTTTAAAATGTATTTGTTTTATTTACAACATTAGACGAGGCGCGTTCCAATAAAGTTCCCATAATCTTTATCTTATTATTTTCATCTTTATTCTTCTGGTTCCCACTTTTTCATCTGCAAACCTTCTTTTCCATCCTCCACCATCGTATAGTATCCTTGCTGTCCCTCTAATGTTGTCCACTTAAGCCGCTCCACAGGTACTCCTTCTACAAACTTTGTTTCTACTATAAGTGTTGTATCTATTACTGTTCCTATATCTTTTAAGACTTCTCCTTCAACTACTTCTTTTTGTGTCTCATCCCATTCAAGCTTTACAAGTTGTACATCTTGCAATACCCCATCTACCTCTACTATGACATATTCTCCAGACCCTAACCCCTTTATAAATATACTATTAAGCTTTTTCAATTGTTCTTCAGGTCTTTCATAAGTAGGTGTAAGGGTAAGTGACAGGTTGGATACTATATCTGTCTTTACTAGATTCTTAAAATCCTCTTCATCCTTAGGTTGCACAATATAAATAGTATTAGGATCAAATAGACCAAAGAATTTACCTATCTTGATAGGCGTAGGTAAGGCTTCATTCTCAAACTTCAAACGCTGTAAAAATGATTCTATACTATAGACTTCTTCATACCCATATACATTAGAAACATACACCTCATCATCCTCTAAAGACATTCCAGTCACAACTGAAAAGTATAGTGTATAGGCTGGTCTATTCCTATGATCTATCGCCTCAAAACTGATAGGTACAGGCATCCCCTTTCTAAGACTCTCATGAATACTTTTTATAATTTTTTCGTTCCTAACATGGCTCAGCATAGTCACCTCATAAGCGTCACCCACTCTTTTTTGTAATTCTTCTTGGAATCCTGTAGTGGAACTGGTTGTAATTTCCCCTTCATTTTCTAATAAAATTTCATTTTCTGTTAAAGTTTTTCCTAAGTAACTTGTCATCCATTCTATTGTTGCATACCCACAGGTCTCCTTTTGTATCACTTGAGGTGTATTCATGATTCGAATACTTTGCTTGAGCATAACATCTTCATACATCCACTCTATTTCATCATTTATTTCCCTTTGAATGCCCATCGCACGCACACCAAATCCTAGTATTACGCATATGATCACACTTAAAATGCCTATGCCTACCCACCTTATTTTCTGTCTCATTCTATGCCTCCTATATTCCCTCCAATATTAACCTACTTATTCTATTTATAGCGTGCAACAAACTTTTATTCTTGCATTATCATTACATTTTTATTCTATTTCAAATCCAGTCTGTATTCTACGTATGAATATTCACTTTTACCTATCAAGATTATCGCACATATACTATAGATGGCACATCATTAATATCTATTAGCCCACGAGCAAAAAGCTATAAAACTAAAGATTTACATTAGTTTTATAGCTTTTTAGAGTATGCATTATTCTACTTACACATTTACTTTCATTATGCTGCAGGTTTTAACTCTATCCCTTCAGCTGGTGTAAGGATAGGTGTAATTCTACCACTTACTTCAATGCCTTCTGTACCTTTTTTACTTAAATATTCAATAACAAGTTCATCAAGTGCAGAGTATTCACCTAATGATTTATTGTCTTTGAACATAGCATAGCCATCTCCACCTGCTGCGATAAAGTCGTTAGTTGCTAACTTATACGTCTTATTCAAATCAATAGGTTTACCACCTACTAAAATTGCTTCTACACGGCTACCCACTGGCCTAGCTGGGTCAAACGTATAGCTCATACCTGCTACATGTGAGAATGCACCATGAGCTTCTGGATACTTAGTTGTACCTACTTCTAACGCTGCTTTAAGTTCTTCTCCTGTTGCTTCAATCATCACACCATAGTTTCCAAATGGAAGTACAGTAATAACTTCTTTCTTGGTAATATCTCCTGCATCGATAGAAGCACGAATACCACCACCATTTGTAAGGGCGACATCTGCACCTGTTGCTTCAAGAAGTGCATTGGTAATAAGGTTTCCTAAGTTTGTTTCACCTGTTCTAACACATTCTCTTTCTCCTTCAAGTCTAACAGGTGTTGTACCAACAACTTCTTCTGTTACTACATCAAAGTGTGTTTTAAGTTCTTTGATTAATTCTGTTACAGCCTTATCTGGTATTAAAGATGCACTATCTGCTTTTGTAAGATGCATCGGAACCTTATCAAATGTGCCATCTGCTTTAATAAGAATATTTACTTGACCTAAGTTCTTTGTGTATTCTCCTGTTTGAACAATTAAAGTATCATTTACAACTTTACCTTCTGGCAAGGCTGTATGACTATGTCCATCTACAATAATATCAATACCCTTTACATTTTCTGCTACTTTTTCACTTGTAATAGAACTATTGCTATCTAACCCTAAATGGCATATTGCAATAATAATATCTGCTTGACCCTTAAGTTCATCTACCATTTTTTGAGCTACTTGACTTGGATCTTCAAAAGTAAGTCCTTCTACATTTTTGGGATGTGTCATAATCATTGTATCTGGGGTTGATAATCCAAAGATGGCGACTTTCTTTCCACTTACTTCTTTAATGATATAGGGCGTTAAGACATTATCTTGACCTTTCTTGACATTTGCACTAAGCACTGGAAACTCCAAGAGCTCATCTAACGCTAAAAGTCTTTCATATCCATAGTTAAAATCATGATTTCCTGCTGTCATTGCATCATACCCCAATGCATTCATAACTTTTGTCATTGCCTCACCTTTAGTTGATGTGATAAGTGGTAAACCATGAAGTGTATCTCCACCATCTAAGAGTAATACATGATCTTTTCCATATCTTGTTCTTACTTGATTTACTTTGTCTGCTACCTTGGCAAAGCCCATTCCATCATTTGCACTTTCTTCAATTCTTGTATGAGTATCATTCGTATGTATGATTGTCATAAAGTCTGTATAGGTTGGATGTAATCCTGCATTGATAAGGTCAAGTTCTGTAATAGCACTCACATTAACTGTTCTCCCATCTGCTGATGTTGGAAGTGTAAGTGTTCCATTGTTAATCGCTTCTACAGCAATTTTTCTAAGTTCCAAATTCCAATCTGTTCCTACCACCTTCCAATTGTTATCAGCTACTGGTGTAATTGTTTTTTCCTTCTCAATATGCTCTTTGACATAAGTTCTAAGTGCTTTAGGATCTGAGGTGAAATAAGGTGTCCCACTTATAACTTTTTCACCACTTGGTCCAATACCGCTATAACGATAATCATTGATTGCCAGTT
The DNA here is from genome assembly GCF_036655075.1 of Niameybacter sp. NCBI lineage: Bacteria > Bacillati > Bacillota > Clostridia > Lachnospirales > Lachnospiraceae > Niameybacter > Niameybacter sp. The sequence goes on from NZ_JAVVQU010000029.1 coordinate 27,310, forward strand.
TAAGCACTGTGTCATCTGCTAAAGGCTCACCCTTGTATATAACATCTTTAATACGGCTACCTACTGGTTGACTAATATCCACAGTATAATCTACACCTTGGAACATATCATAGCCATAACCACGGATATTCGGATTAAAACTAATCGTTAAATCTCCTGGTTTGAAGGTATTGTAGTAAGCTACAGACCATTCCATATAATTTTTAAGTTCTTTGCCCGTTACTTCTATTCCTACTAAAGTGTTGGCATATTGATAAATATCAAATACATTTGCAAAGTTCAAATCCCCTTTAGGTAAGTTGGCAGTTGGTTTAAAAAGTGCCGCTGCTGCTACATCTGCACCTGTTACCTCTAATTGGACTTGATTGATTAGGTCAATTAATCCTGTATCTCTAACTTGTGCTTCTGGAATCCCTTGAACTTCTGATGCAGGATGAAAATCTTCTGTTGCCACACCTATTGTATTTTCTAAGAATGCCCTGGTTTCTTTGTCATAAGGTGCTGCTACTTGTGTAGCACCTTCATCTGCTGCATATCCTTCCAGTTTTAAAATTGTTGTCTTTTTATCTACCACTTCATACGCTGTCCCATTTGCCTTCACTGTGATATCAAAACGGACAACTTCTCTATCTTTGTAAGGTGCAGCTACAAGCACACCATTAATGTTTTCATTCACTGTCATATGATCATGGCCTATTAAGAATACATCTATCTCTGGACATCTTTCTGCTACTAATTGAGCTGCATCTCCACCATCTTCTTCATGTCTTGACCGGAGGCCTGCATGCGCTGTAGCTACAATCACATCTACTTTTTCTTCTTCTTTTAAGATTTTTACATATTTTTCAGCTTCATCAGCCATATGTTTGAATTCTAAATCTTTGATACCTTCTTTGTTAGCATCCCAACTAGGTATAGATGGTACAGTTAACCCTAGAACTCCTACCTTCACACCTTCAAATTCTTTTACAATATAAGGTGTAACAAAGTTTTCACTGGTCCCCTTGTTATAAATATTAGCGGATAAAAGAGGGAAATTCGCTTCTTTTTGAAGTTTCTTAATTAAAGAAACACCAAAGTTAAATTCATGGTTCCCTAATGTCATACTATCATAACCCATGTAGTTCATCATATCCATCACTGGATTAGGCTTAGATAAATCTGCATTATATAAGTCGTCTGTCATAATAGTCCCTTGAATGGTATCCCCATTATCAATCACGAGTGTATTAGGATTTTCGCTACGTGTCTCTTTGACAAGTGTTGCGGTTCTAGCAAATCCACTATTTTCATAGTCTTTTCCCGCCTCATAGACGTAACTTGTCAGATTGCCATGCATGTCACTGGTTCCTAGTATTGTAATTTTAACCTCTTCATTAGCTGGTGCTGCTTTTACATAAGCTGGCATACTCATGGCAAAAACCATAATCAAAGCCAATAAACAGCTGAGCCCCTTCCTTGTACCCTTTTTCATTTTCTACCCCCGATATTATGAAGTTATAGTCCTACACACTATATATATTACCGTGTAGTCATAAAAATCATTTTATTTGTAACATATTTAATAATAAATTCATAATATAAAAAGAGGATACTGCACCCTAGTGCAATACCCTCTTTTTATATTATTCGTTTGTTACAAGCTTAAGCTTTTCTGTTTGGTCTACAGTTGTAAGTGTATCAACGATTTCTTCTATATCTCCATCAAGGATAGAATCTAATCTATGAAGTGTAAGACCTACTCTATGGTCTGTTACACGCCCTTGTGGAAAGTTGTAAGTACGGATACGTTCACTACGGTCTCCTGTACCTACTTGGCTTTTCTTCTCTGCTGCCATTTCAGCATGCTGTCTAGCCTGTTCCATGTCATAAAGTCTAGCACGAAGTACTTTAAGTGCTTTTTCTTTATTTTTAAGCTGTGACTTTTCATCTTGGCAAGATACAGAAAGTCCAGTTGGAAGGTGTGTTGCACGTACAGCTGAGTCTGTTGTATTAACACACTGACCACCATTACCAGATGCTCTAAATACGTCAATACGTACATCACTTAAGTTAAGTTCTACATCTACTTCTTCTGCTTCTGCAAGGATAGCTACTGTAACAGTTGATGTATGGATACGCCCACCTGATTCTGTTGATGGGATACGTTGTACACGGTGTACACCACTCTCATATTTAAGCTTAGAGTAAACACCTTGTCCTTTAATCATAAAGATAACTTCTTTGAAGCCACCAATACCACTTTCATTGACTTCCATTAGCTCTGTTTTCCATTTTTGTCGTTCAGCATAACGGTTGTACATACGATAAAGGTCAGCTGCGAATAATGCAGCTTCATCTCCACCTGCACCCCCACGAATTTCTACAATAACGTTTTTGTCATCGTTAGGATCTTTGGGAAGAAGTAGTAACTTAATTTCATTTTCAAGTGGTTCAACACGTTTTTTATTATCATTAAGTTCTTCTTTTACAAGTTCTCTAAAATCATCATCCAACTTGTCATCGAGCATTGCGAGTGCATCTTCAATAGCTGCTAATGTCTCTTTATACTCTATATACTTTTCTACGATAGGTCTTAAATCACTATGTTCTTTCATCAGTTTTTGCCATCTATCTTGGTCTGCAATAACTGTTGGATCACTGATCATCTCACCTATGTCTTCAAATTTTTGTACTAGATCTTCTAGCTGATCAAACATTCATCCACCTCATTATTATTTATATTTTAGTACCTATAACAACACGGTCACGTTGTGCTAAGTCTTGTATAAGTTTAATCTGTGTAAAACCTTCTTGTTCTAAGATAGCACATACATCTTTTCCTTGTAAATAACCTATTTCATAGGCCAAAAGTCCATTTTGTTTTAAATACTTTTTGCCTTCTCTAGTAATTTCACGATAAAACTTAAGCCCATCGCCTCCATCTGTCAAGGCTTTACGTGGCTCATATTCCTTTACTTCTTGCATAAGCCCCTTACACTCTTCAAAAGTAATATAAGGTGGATTAGACACTATCATATCTAGACTTTCTTCTTCTCCATCATACGCTTTAAATACATCACTATTTGCGAGTGTAATATAATCTTCTAATTGATGTGCTTGTACATTTTTACGGGCTACATCTAAAGCATTCTCACATATATCCATACTTGTTATATGAAGATTCTTTATATAATGTGCAAGCGCCACACTAATGCATCCAGAACCAGTGCCTATCTCTACAGCCTGCTGTAACACATGTTTCTTACTATATTCAATAATCGTTTCAACCAGTGTTTCTGTATCTTGTCTTGGAATAAGTACGCGCTCATCAACGTAAAACTCTAACCCCATAAATTCTTGGCTATTGGTAATATACTGAAGTGGTGTCCCTTGTGCACGTCTTGCAATCATATACATATAAGACTCTTTTAAGTGTTCGGCTATTTTCTCATTGCCATGCATAATGAGTTCAGCTGTGTTACACTGAAGTACATGCAAGGCAAGTAACCTTGCATCAATTGCTGCATCTAACTTATTATAGCTAAGGAGAATATCTCTCCCCATAGCCATAAGCTGATTAACAGTTACATTTTTTAGCTGGTTCTTCTCTATCCTCATTGTCTAAAACTCCTTTAACTGCAGCAATCGCTACTTCTATTTGTTTATCATCAGGCTCAAGTGTTGTAAATGACTTTTGAAGCCACATACCAGGTTTACTTAAAAGACCAGCAAGCTTATTTTCATCCGCTTTTCTAGCCCATCTGATAAATTCATAGGAAATACCCGCTACAACAGGGACCATGACAATACGTACTACCATTCTTAACCATAAATTGTTAGTCGTAAATAAGCTAAACACTAAAATACTTACAATCATAACTACAAATAAGAAACTTGTTCCACAGCTTTTATGTAGTCTAGAACATTTTCTTACATTTTCTACGGTTAGTTCTTGCTCTTTTTCTATACAATTAATCGTTTTATGCTCTGCTCCATGGTATTGGAATGTACGTTGAATATCTTTCATACATGTTACAAGTTTCATATAGCCTAGGAAAATCGCAATTCTAAATGCACCTTCTACTAAGTTGAGTACAAAAGATGAGGGAATAAAGCTTTTAAATAAGGTGCTTATAAGCATTGGTAAAATCATAAAAATACCAATTGCAAGGACAAAAGAAATGCACATGGTAAAACTGATTAGAACTTTCTCAGCCTTATCACCTAACTTCTCCATAAGCCACTTTTCAAACTTACTTTCTTCTAACTCATCATCATCTCCAAAGATTTCTGCAGAATAACTTAAAGTCTTGACGCCAAGCGTAAGTGACTCAATAAACACAGCTACACCTCTTAGTATAGGCCATCTTAGTATTTTATATCTGTCTAAAATACTTTTTGTATCTTGTACATCTACTACAATTTCTTCATCTGGCTTTCTTACAGCTACAGCGTAGATTTTTCTACCCTTCATCATAACGCCTTCAATCACTGCTTGGCCACCAATATCTGTTCTTGCCATATCGCACCTCCTCATTTTAAAAACTATAGATTAAGCTATAAAAATAAAAAAAAAGAGTTGAGACCATCCTCTCAACCCCTCTCGTTTACGATTATTAAACGTTGTATTTTTTGTTGAATTTATCAATTCTACCTTTAGCTTGTGCAGCTCTTTGTTTACCAGTGTAGAAAGGATGACAATTTGAGCAAACTTCTACGCGAATATCTGATTTAGTTGAACGTGTTTTAATTGTGTTCCCACAGTTACATACAACTTCAAGTTCTTCGTATTTTGGTTGGATTTCTTTATTCATGAGATTCACCTCTTTCATCGTTTTTTCTATGTTAATTCAAACGTTAACAATACTATTATGACAACATTGGTATTATATCATGTCTATTTTTAAATTGCAAGGCTATTCCTATGGTATTTGCTTCATTTTTTCAACAAAAAATGCATTGGTTGAGTACTTAAGCATCTTACCAATTAAGCCTTCCGCCACTTCTGCAGAACTTCCTCTTGACATCTCTCTTCTAATACTATATGCAACATTAGCTTCATCTGGTGTTAAAAGTAGATCATCTCTTCTTGTTCCAGATTTATAAATATCAATAGCTGGGAAAATCCTACGTTCTGAAAGTGAACGATCTAAAACAAGTTCCATATTTCCAGTACCTTTAAATTCTTCAAAAATAACTTCATCCATCTTACTTCCTGTTTCAACAAGTGCTGTGCCTAAGATAGTTAAGCTTCCGCCATTTTCTATCTTTCTTGCTGCACCAAAAAATTTCTTTGGCATATGCAGTGCAGCTGGATCAAGTCCTCCTGATAAAGTACGACCACTTGGTGGAATTGTCAAGTTATATGCCCTTGCCATCCTTGTAATACTATCTAGTAAAATGACAAGATCTTTCCCTTGTTCTACCATACGTTTTGCACGCTCTAGTACCATTTCCACTACCTGCTTATGATGTTCGGGTGGTTCATCAAAAGTTGATGCTACTACTTGTACATCTTGTCCTTCTATACTTCTTCTAATGTCTGTTACTTCTTCAGGTCTTTCGTCTATAAGAAGTACAATAAGTGAGACATCCTTGTGATTATGTGTAATCGCATTAGCAATATGCTTTAAGAGTACTGTCTTCCCTGCTTTAGGTGGCGCTACAATAAGCCCTCTTTGACCTCTTCCTATTGGTGCAATCAGGTCAATCATACGTGTTGAAAGTACACTTTTATCATATTCTAAAGACAATCTTTGTTTAGGAAATACTGGTGTAAGTGTCTCAAAGTTTGGTCTATACTTAGCTTTTTCAGGGCGGTCACCATTCACTTTGTGTACATATAATAGGGCACCTGCCTTTTCACCTTCTTTAGGCTTACGCATGTCTCCCTCAATCCAGTCACCTGTCTTAAGATTGAATCTACGAATTTGTGAAATAGATAAGTAAATATCATTATCTCCGCGCATAAAGTTACGGGCACGTAAAAAACCATATCCATCCGGCATGATTTCTAAGATACCAGCACCTGTCATACGTTCTATACGACTTAACTTGAGTGCCTCTTCTCCATCATCTTCTATAATATTTTCAGTTTCATCAATTGCTTCGTCTTCGCTTAATACATCAGATAGGTTTGTATCTACCATTGGATTTATTAAAATTTCAGTTTGCTCTGGAACAGATTCAGATTGGTAAGTTAAAGATGGGATAACTTGATTAGAATCATTAGACATAAGGAGACTAATTACTTCAGCTTTCTTAAGCTTACTAATATTTTTGTGCCCCTTCTCTTTTGCAAGGTCTCTTAACTGAGCTAATGTCATGCTTTGAATTGTATCCATTCAATACTAGCTCCTTTGTTTTCTATTATTTTTATTTAGTGTAGCATATTTAATGACCTATTTACAAGGTCATTTCTCCTCATATGCTCACATTTTTTCAAAACTTTTTAACTTTCATGTCAAAAGGGCTGTCGCACCATTTTGCTCCAACCCTATTCTTACGCTTATATATGCTGATTACCTCTTTGTAATGCAATCACACCTGTTCTCACACTTTCAATAATTTCATAATCTCTTACTTTATCTATAAAAGCATCAATCATATCTTTACTATTACAGATTTCAAATACAACAACCTCGGTGTCAATATCTACAACTTTTACACTATACTGCTCTGTTAACTCTTTAATTTTACTGCATAATTCTGGTTTAAGTGCTACTTTAATAATTGCCAACTCACGAATAATATCCTTTTTTGCATCTAATACTTTAACCTTTTTTATATCTATTAACTTTTCTACTTGTTGCTGAATTTGATAAATAGAATTTTCATCTTCTGTCACTGAAATCGTAATTCTAGAAATTTGTTTCTCATGGGTCTCTTCCCCCGCGAAACTATTTAAGTTAAATCCTCTTCTAGTAAAAAGACCTGCTATACGTGCAACTACGCCATAGTTATTTTCTGCAAGCACTGAAATAATAGTATTTTTCATCTGACTACTCCCCCTTTAGAATTATACAGACTATTATAACATATTGTTTATTTTTTTTACTATTATTTTCTTTTTATTTCACAGCGAAAAGGCCTAAGTTATTTCTTAGGCCCTTTATTAAGCACTGATCACTTACATCATTTAAGTTTACTATTCTTTTTCATCTTAAGTCTGGAGACCTTCTCAACATTATCTATACTATACTTTTTAAGTTTAAGCGCTACGCGCTCTTCAACCTGAGTTGCCGATACTCCTGTCAAAACTTCGATTCCTTCTTTAAATGAGGTGATAGCATAAATATGGAATTTACCTTGTTCTACTGCTTTAATGACTTCTTCATCCAACACCAGATCACTTTTATTCTGGTCCGGAATCATAACACCCTGTTTTCCAGTTAAACCTTTTTGTTTGCATACCCTATAAAATCCTTCTATCTTATCATTAATTCCCCCTACAGGTTGAATCTGCCCATATTGGTTAATGGAACCTGTGACAGCTATACCCTGTTTAAGCGGTACTTCTGATAAGCTTGATAAAATAGCATAGAGCTCCGCACTTGATGCACTGTCTCCATCTACTCCCCCATAACTTTGTTCAAAGCAAATTTTCCCACATAAAGAGAGTGGGTAGTTTTGAGCAAAGTGATTTCCAAGAAAACCTGTAATAATTTGAACGCCCTTTGAATGAATACTACCGCTTAATCCAACAGCCCCTTCAATATCGACAACACCACTCTTCCCCCTGTAGGTGGTTGCTGTAATTCTAACAGGCCTGCCAAAAGCAAAATCGCCGACTTCATATACTGCTAAACCATTGATTTGCCCTACTTTCTTTCCCGCTACATCCACAAGAAAAATATTCTTGGCATACTTTTCCTCTATATTCTTCTGCAAAGTATCTTTAAAAAGCATTTTCATCTGCCTAGCTTTGACGACATTCTCTTTTGTAATCTCTCCTTGGGCAAATACACTCGCTTCTCTCACCAAGTCCATCATGGGCTGGAGATTCGCACTCATCTTATCTTGACTCTCTGCCAAACGATGACTGTACTCTACGAGTTGCAAAACACCTTCATACGTTACAGGTGGCAATTCCTCTTTGTCACAAAGCGCTCGAATCTGACTTGCCATATTCATTATAGAAAGTTCATCACTTGTAATCGTCTCTTTAAAATCTATATTAATCTTAAAAAGTTCCTTAAAACTTAAGTCCATCTCTGTCAGTAAATGATAAATTTCATAGTCACCCACTAAAATAACCTTAAAATTTACAGGAATAGCTTCTGGTGTAAGACCTATTGTGTTAATACTATTCGTTCCACCTATACTTTCTAGACTCACTTCTCCTGTTTTTAAAGTTCTTCTAATCAAGTCAAATGCTCCTGGATAATCCAAAAGGTCTTTTACATAGAGCAACAAATACCCCCCATTAGCTTGGTGAAGCATACCTGCTGTAATTTGGTTAAAGTCTGCATGACTTGAGGAAACTTCCGTATCAATATGCATTCTTCCTATCAGCCTACCATGGTTCAAATCACGTGATGTAACAATAGGTGCACCTTCTAGTTGCTCATTATTAATCAACACATTGACGTTATAGTGATTAACCTTATCTGTTATTCCACTATTCCCAATCCCTGGAAATATACTTTTAATTTCTTGGTTTTCTCCATTTCCACTACTTGAAAATATCTTTATATCTTCTAAGATATCATTCATAATATCATCTAGGTATTGATTAACCTTATTGTATCTTCCATACTGCTCTTTTAAATGTTTGATATAATACCCTACCTCATTTAAGATAATATTTTCATCAACATCATCCATATACTGTTCATAAAGTTTTTCAACATCCTTGACTTCATTCAATACATTTTCTGAGAACTCACTCAGTTTTTCAAGACTATCCTCAATAACATGTTTTTCACTATTTTCAAGTTTGTCATAGGATTCCATCGAAAGTGGTTCTCCCTCTAGATCTAAAGGGATGAATCCTATTCCATCTTCTGTCAACTTAACTTGAAATCCTGTTGTCTTAGCATACTGCTTTAGTTCTAATAAAATTTCTTCTTTTTTATCATCTAATTCATCAATTAGCTTATGCCTTTTTTTCTCGGCTTCTATACTATCTAGTCTGTCACTCAATTCATTTATAAGAAATTGTCTAAATTCTTTCATATCATTTTTAAAGCGCATGCCATCTCCTGGATGCAGCCAAATAACCTTAGGTGTGGAAGGGCTTTCAAAATTGTAAATATAACACATATCTGGTGGCACATTACGTTGATTAGCCTTTTCTTGTAGTCTTCCAAGCATATAATCAAATATTGTTTTTTGATCATTTCCTGAAACGTACATGTTATAACCTTTTGCACCTAGTTGCAAACCAAATTCAAGTGTTGCAAGCGCATTTTCTTGATCGACTATACTTTCATCCGCCTTTATTTCATCTGTGGTTACAAAATTAAAGCCTTTAGTAGGATATGGGATTTTGAGTTCTTCCCACGTAAGTTCTAAGTTATTCTTCATAGTGACCCCCCCATAATTACACTATATTCAGGAAGGCTTATATGCTTTACAATTTTCGTGTTATTTTGACATTTTTTCACACCTTTATTCATTTCTGCTATTTTCTAAGTTGCTATGAATATTTTTCTAGATGCTAGACTCTAAATAAGCTTCTCTATCCACTCTAATATATCTTGCATAACTTCATCACGGTTGGTCTCGTTCAACATCTCATGACGCCCTCCTGGATATAGCTTATAGGTTACCTGACGTATGCCTACTTTCTTATAATCCTCTACTAAATCTAAAATGCCTTTCCCATATCGTCCTACAGGGTCTTTGTCTCCTGAGAAAACAAAAATAGGTAGGTCTTCCGGTATAGTCTTTTTATTTTTTAAACTGCCTACATATTTAATCCCTGACAAAAAATCATAGAAAAATCCAGCTGTAAAAATACGACCACAGTATGGATCTGCTAGATATTTATCTACTTCTTCTTCATCTCTAGATAACCAGTCAAAATGGGTTCTAGCAGGCTCAAACTGTTTATTATACTTTCCAAAAATAAGTTTATCTAATTTCACACTTTTCGTATCTCTACCTATTTTTCTTACTTCTCTTCCAGCAATCCAAAGACCTAAATCTACTATCGGTCCTTGTTTTCCATTTGACCCAGAAAGGAGAACCCCTCTTAGACACTCTCCATAATGCATAATATATTCTTGGGTTACAAAAGATCCCATACTATGCCCTAACAAGAATAAAGGCAACTCGGGGTACTCTAGTTGAATGCGTTTAGATAACCTATGTACATCTAAAACAAGATGCTGAAATCCATCTTCTTTAGCTAATATACCTAACTTATCAAGATTTACTGCCGTTTTCCCATGCCCCCTATGGTCATGTGCATACACAATGTAACCGTTGTCTGTTAAATATTGTGCCAAATGGGTATATCGATGTGCACCTTCTGCCATCCCGTGGGAGATTTGGACCACACCTTTAATACACTTAGTATGTTCAGGTATCCATTTGTAGGCTTGTATAATTAATTCTTCTCCTCCAATAAAGGTGAACTTTTCACTTATCATATTCTTTCCTCCAATCAATTGAAATACATTTCTACTTTAGGTACTTATACTATAATCTTACGTTAACTAAAAAGAAAGCTTTTCTTATAAATTTTATAGGTACCTCAATGTATATATGAAAATAGAGGTGCCTAGGCACCTCTATTTTTAATTCTTATAGTAATTCTTTCATTAATTCCATATTAGATTTTGGTGATAAATAAGAAAGTGGCACATCAAATACTGACTTAGCACCTTTCATACCTTCTTGATTCATTCTTACAGCTGCTCTTGCATAAGCAACAAGTACATTAGCTGTAAATTGTGGGTTACTATCTAATTTAAGAGAAAACTCAATAATTTGTTTGCTTTCTTCTTCAAATCCTGTCACACCACTTCTAAATACAAACCCACCATGTGGCATCTTTGTATGGTTTGCTTTTAGCTCTTCTTCTGATATGAAGTTAACGATTGTATTATAATCTGCAAAATAGTTTGGCATTGTTTTGATTATATTTTCAATCTCTGCTAAATCTGCCCCTTCTTCAGCAACTACGAAACATTCACGAAGATGTTTGTCTTTCGTTGCAAGCTGTGGATTCTCACCTTTTCTTACACACTCTACAGCTTCATCCATAGGAATAGTGTACTGAATACCATTTTTCACACCTTTAACACGTCTTATAGCATCTGAATGTCCTTGGCTTACACCTTTACCCCAGAAAGTATAATCCTCTCCTACTGGCAAAATAGCACCTGACATCATACGAATCATTGAGAATAAACCTGGATCCCAACCTACTGAAATGATGCTTGTCGTACCATTCTCACAAGCTACTGCATTTACAGTTTCAAAGTACTCTGGAATTCTGGCATGCGTATCAAAGCTATCAATTGTATTGAAATGACATGCAATAGCTGGTCCTTGTACTGGAAGGTCTGTTGCAGAACCTCCACATAAAATCATAATATCGATTTTACCTTTATAACTTTCTAATGTATCCATATGCTCTACTTTTGCTGTTGAAGATTGTATTTGTAGTGTTTCTGGTGCTCTTCTTGTAAAGACCGCTACAAGCTCCATATCTGCACTTTGATGAATGGCTGCTTCTACACCGCGCCCAATGTTTCCATATCCTACTATACCTACTTTAATCATCTCTTATATCCTCCTTAAACTTTCTTTACGTTTTCTAAAGTATCTTTTATATTTATCTTTGTTTATTATGTCTTTATTATTAGTAGTTCTATTTGAAACTACTAATAGTATAATACCTTTTCTCTTTTTTTGTCAATATACTTTTACTTTCTTATCATTTATTATAAAAAAGATGGGGGTGTTGCATAATTAACCAATTAGGTTAGTTGTGGCAACATCTCCGTTTTTTGTATATAAAAATTAAAAGACAGAGGATAATCCTCTGCCAGTGTTGTTATATTAAGTTC
>NZ_JAVVQU010000030.1:0-39145 GCF_036655075.1 Niameybacter sp.
TTCCCTTTCTAGATGAATACACTAGTAATAATTCATTTGATGAAGGAGTCTACAGCCATGATTCTACTCCCTATTTTTATCTTTATAGCATCACTTATAACCTTACTTATTATTACTTATTTAATACCACAATCTAAATGGCGTATTACTATCAAAAGCATTACAAGTTTAGGTTTCTTAACTATAGGAATCATTTGTTATCTCTCTAGTTCACACTCATATAGTAGTGCTTACCTATTATTAGGGCTTACCTTATGCTTTATAGGTGATATTTTCTTAGCCTTTGCCCATGGTCGTCCACTCAAGCATAATCCAGTTGCTATCCTAGGCATTATCACTTTTGGCTTTGCCCACCTCTTGTTTGTAATTTCTTTTATTTTACAAGGTTTTGTTATACCCGTATTTTTTCTATTTCTTCCTATAAGTATAGGTTTTCTTACACTTATCATTATGATTAAAGACCCTTTTGATTTTGGCCTTATTCGAATTCTTATTGCTATTTATGCCTTTATCATTACACTGATGTTAGTCGCTGCCTTCTGTACACATATTCCAATTATTATAATCGGTGCTTGTTTCTTTGTAATTTCTGATGTTATCTTATGTTTTGTGTATTTCTTTGCTAAGAACTATCCTATTCTCAGATGCTTGCCCTATATCTTCTATTATATAGGGCAACTTTTATTAGCTCTCATATTATTTACCTTGTAACTTCAAGCTATTTTAACAAATTCCCCAATATAAAAAGAGTTGTTCCTTTCAAAAAGGAAACAACTCTTTTTATAAATTTATTCTAAACTTGATAAATATCACTTGCTTTAACAAGTTCCATCTGATGTTTAGAGAGATTCTCTATTGTTTTATAGCAATTCTCTGTACGTAAAATAATAGATGCATCGTCACCTATTGAAAAAGCATACATATATTCAATACTAATATCATCTTCTGCTAAATAACCTAAAAGTGCTTTAAGTCCACCTGGTGTATTAGGTACTTTACAACCGATTACAGGTGTCTTTTGCACAGAGAAGCCTTGTTCTTTAAGTAACTTAAATGCCTCTTCATAGTCACTTACAATAAGTCTTACAATACCATAGTCAGAAGTATCCGCTATAGAAAGAGCAGATACATTAATATGAGCATCTCCTAACGTTTGCATAACCTCATAAAGTCTACCTGATTTATTCTCTACAAACACTGAAAGCTGATTAATAATCATCCCAATTCCTCCTAAATTTTACGTTTATCAATAACACGTTTAGCTTTACCTTCACTTCTTTCAATTGATTTAGGTTCAACCAACTTCACTTTAACTTGAAGTCCCAGTACAGAGTGAATCTCCGCTGTAATACGTTTTTCTATTTCCTTCATATGCCTCATCCCATCTACGAAGGTAACACCTTCTTTACCTTCAACCCACACTTCAAGTGTATCTAGATTGTTTATACGATCCACAATAAGCACATAATGTGGGGCTGTCTCTCCTAGGTTAAGAAGAACGCTTTCAATTTGTGAAGGGAATACATTAACCCCTCGAATAATCAGCATATCATCACTGCGCCCTGTACATTTGCGCATACGAATTGTAGTTCTACCACAGCCACAAGACCCCTCTATAAGGCTAGTAATATCCCTTGTTCGGTATCTTAAAAGTGGTAGTGCCTCTTTTGTCACTGTAGTAAATACTATTTCTCCAGTTTCTCCTACCTGAAGTGATTCTAATGTATGTGAATCTATAATCTCCGGAATGAAATGATCTTCATTCAAATGTATATGATTTTTATGTGTGCATTCAAAGCCTACACCAGGTCCTACAATTTCACTCATACCATAACTATCGTATGCCTTTATCCCTAAGGCTTCTTCAATTTGAGCACGCATTTCATAACTCCACGGTTCCCCTCCTAGGGCACCTATTCTAAGTTTGAGCTCACTGGGATCAATCCCTAAGCCTTTAATGTATTCCCCCATATAAAGCGCATATGATGGTGTTGTTACGAGTATTGTACTTTTAAATTCACGTATAATTTGAATTTGCTTTTTAGTATTTCCAGAAGATATAGGTACAATAGTAGCCCCTAACTTTTCACTTCCATAATGAAATCCTAATCCCCCAGTAAAGAATCCATACCCGAGAGCATTATGTATGATATCTTCATCTGTAGCACCCATACCAGCCAGTACTCTTGCCATACAATTTGCCCACATATCTAAATCATTTTGGGTGTATCCAACTACAGTAGGTTGCCCCGTTGTTCCAGAAGATGCATGCACACGTACAACCTGCTTCATAGGTACTGCAAACATTCCATATGGATAATGATCTCTTAAGTCTTGTTTTGTTGTAAATGGAAGTCTGTTCAGGTCCTCAATGCCTTTAATATCTCCCACTTCAAGCCCTATATTATCCATTTTCTTTTTGTAAAAAGGTACATTCTCATAGACGTGAGCTACAGTCTTTACCAATTTTGTGCTCTGTAAGACACACATTTCATCTCTTGACAACGTTTCTTCCTTTTGCCAAATCACCCTTATCACTCCCCTGTTATTTCTTTCTCTTATCAATAATGCGTTTAGCTTTACCCTCACTACGTTCTATACTACGTGGCTCGACAAGCTTAACTTTTACATGAAGTCCCAATAGGCTAAATAGCTCTGCTGTAATATGTTTTTCTATTTTCTCTAATGACTTAATAGCATCTGTAAAGAACTCAGGTCTAACTTCAACCCACACTTCAAGTGTATCTAGATTATTAATTCTATCTACAATAATGACATAGTGTGGTGCTGTTTCCGCTACTTTAAGTAGTATACTTTCAATTTGCGAAGGGAACACATTAACGCCACGAATGATAAGCATATCATCACTACGCCCTGTTACTTTATCCATACGCGTTAATGTTCTTCCACATTCACATTTACCAGTATATAGTCTTGTAATATCTCTTGTACGGTATCTTAAAAGTGGCAAAGCTTCCTTCGTTACCATTGTAAAGACTAATTCACCTTGCTCTCCTTCAGGTAATACTTGAAGGGTATCAGAATTAATAATTTCTGGCACAAAGTGGTCATCATTAATATGCATCCCCTGCCTAGCGGTACATTCAAAACCTACTCCAGGTCCCATGACTTCACTTAATCCATAAATATCCATTGCATTAATACCAAACATACTTTCAATTTGCTCTCTCATTTCTTCTGTCCATGGCTCCGCACCAAAAATCCCTGTATGAAGCTTAGTGCTTCTAGGTTCTATTCCCATATTCTTCATAGTTTCTCCTATATAAAGAATATAGGATGGTGTACATGCAATTACTGTGCTACCAAATTCTTGTAACAATTGAATTTGTTTTTTAGTATTGCCTCCGGATATAGGCACAACCGCAGCACCAAGTCTTTCTGTCCCATAGTGAGCCCCAAGGCCTCCTGTAAATAAGCCATATCCATATCCAATTTGTACTATGTCTTTTTTTGTTACACCCATAGCGGTAAAGCTACGTGCAATCATATCAGACCACATTTCAATATCATTTTTTGTATATCCTACTACCGTAGGGTGCCCTGTCGTTCCTGAAGATGCATGTATACGTATCACCTCTTCCATAGGTGCTGCAAAAAGCCCATATGGATAATGGTCTCGTAAATCTTGCTTAGTTGTAAAAGGAAGTTTCTCCAGATCATCTATACTTTTAATATCTCCTGGCTCAATCCCCA
The DNA here is from genome assembly GCF_036655075.1 of Niameybacter sp. Taxonomy (NCBI): domain Bacteria; kingdom Bacillati; phylum Bacillota; class Clostridia; order Lachnospirales; family Lachnospiraceae; genus Niameybacter; species Niameybacter sp. The sequence continues at coordinate 3,715 of NZ_JAVVQU010000030.1, forward strand.
TTGCCTGCATCTTTTCTTTATAAAATGGTACATTATTATATACACGATGTACTGTTTTAATTAATCTTTCAGATTGCACTTTCCTTTTTTGTTCAATATCATAGACTTCTTCATTTTGCCAATACGTCATAATCTGCCCCCTGCTATATAATATTTACAATTTATATTTTATACATAGAAGTTTATCATTATTAATTTTTATACGCAATAAAATTGTGTTTTATTATACCAAATATTTAAAAATATTAATATATTATAGTATTAATATTCATATTTTATAGATACTATTTAACGAACCTTAGATTTTAATATGCATAAAAAAGAAGGCTATACACATTGTTTAGCCTTCTTTTTATGTATACCATATATAGCATTTGCATACATATAACTAACTTGAAGATAATCTAACGCATTATAAAATTCCACCCTAACGCTTACCTCATCATTAAATGCTTCTGTTTTATAAATTTTTATCTCAGTTGCCTCTTATATCATAACTACCTGCAGCTTCCTTCATTTGCATGAGTACTTTATACTCACCTGTTTGTGAAGCTCCTAATTCAATATTCACCTCTTGTTCCCCTGACATTGGCTCATACATTTCTGTATATAAAACCTCTCCATCTGGGCCTAATACATCCATATTAATGGTTCCTTTTTCAACCAATACTGTTCCAACTAAGTTAATGGCTTCGCCACTCTCTCTTCTTAGATTAATACTGTCTTTACCACTTTGATACCAAAAACTTGATTTCAAGTGTTCTCCCATACTTGTCTCAATACTCATTACCGACACAGATGTACTACTTTTAAGTGCTCCATCTAAATCCCCACTTGCAAGAGCCATTGTAAGCATTCCACCAAATACTAGTAGTATAAAAGCAAATAAGATTCCGCCTATAATGGCTAATGGTTTAGCTATATTTGTCTTCTTAGATACTTTAGTTGCCGTTTGCATATGCTCTTGTTGGTCTACTTCCGTTCCGCAATAGGGACAATACGCTACATCGTTCTTAATTGCATGTTTACATACATGGCATATCTTTTCAAATACAGATTTGCAACTGGGACAAATATTATAATCTTCCTTCACCTCTGTATTACAATTGGAGCAAGTATATAACTTTTCTTGATTACTTCTTACAACTAAGTAAATAATAACACCTATAAAGTTAGGTGCTATTATAGCTACAGTAGTCCATAACCCAGCACTGAGATGGTGTGCCTTAGCATCCTTATATACAACTACACCTACCGCTATCATAAGCCCAATTGGCACAAGCATTATAAGTGCTATTACACCTAATCCTATTAAATTTCCCATCAAATCCATTTATAAAAACCTCCTTTAGGCTTAACTTGATTAATTTTCTTTCTCTTTATAATACAATTCTCCTAACAAGTATGCGATTACAGGCACTTGCATGAGTCCTAATCCTAACGAAATAATTATGGTAATTTGCTTAAGTGTATCTGCAAAAAGCATCAATCCCACAACTTCCATTACAACAAGAAGGACATTCATCATAATCACTACTATAAAAGGATACCAACTTTTCTTATGCTCTTTGTTTTCTGCTTTATTTCTTGCCTTATTCTTAGCTTGATACACTACCTTCATATCCACTTGTTCTGTTTGTTCAAATATTTTACCTAGCAATCTGTCTAATTTCTCATCTTTCACTACAGCCCCTCCTTTTCTAGTAGTTTTTTCAATTTTTGTCGTGCTTCATATACTCTTGACTTGACTAGCTTCTCCTCTATATCTAGCACATCTGCCGCCTCTTTGTAGGACATGTTCTCTCCCATAGTAAGTACTAGCGGTAAACGATGTTTATCTGGTAACTTTTTGAGTGCCTCCTGTACTATTTGTAGTTCTTGTTTGTGAATAATTTGGCCTTCAACACTTTCTTCTTCACTTTTCTTCTCCTCTAGTATAGCTTGTGATTCATAACATCTTCTTTTAATCTCTAACTTAAGACGCCTTAACTTATCCCTATAGGTGTTTACTGCAATTTGGGTTAGCCATGGATAAAAAGTCTTATTCTCATCGTATGTTGTCATTTTCTCAATTGCTTTTACCCAAGTATCCTGAAATAGGTCTTCCGCTCGCTCTTTATTCTTTTCCAAGTATAAACATAATCGGTACAGTTGATCCTTGTGTATATCAATCATCTGCTCTACATCCACAACTTTTCCCCTTTCTAATTTGTTCTTACACTATTATATACGCATCTCCTAATAGTAAGTTGGAAAATTTATTTTAAAATTTCAAATAAAAAAGAGACTAAAAAGTCTCTTCCTAAATATGTGCCATCTTATCCTTTATAAAGTTCAAAACGATATTTCTGCCCTGTTATATTATCTACTCGTCCATCCTCTACTTCTTCTAAGAACATAGACAATGGTCTTACACACATCGTATAAGGTGGATAAAGTGCTTGATAAGAAACCATTAATTCATCTGTTTCTGAATGTAACACAATATCATACACATAGTAAAGGTTTCCTTTAAAATGTCTATAGGGTCTTCTCACTTCAACTTGTCTTTCCATTTTTCTTTTTAATCTCCTCGTTCTAATTTTAAGTAAATTACTTCATTTTTTCTTTAATAATTATGAGCCTATATGCTCTCCATTATTCAAAGGCATAACCTGCTCTCGACTTTTTAAATCATCAATAAATATTTTTACAATTTCTGGGTCAAACTGAGTAGCTGCACACCTTTTTAACTCTTCACAAGCCTGCTCAGGACTCATTATTTCCTTATATATACGTCTTTTTGTCATTACATCATACGCATCTACTACATTTATAATCCTTGCCATAAGAGGTATTTCTTTCTCTTTTAAACCTAGAGGATATCCTTTTCCATCCCATCGCTCATGATGTGTCAAAACATTTTTAGCTACACTTATAAGCTCACCTGATGCATTAATGATACGATACCCTTTTTCTGCATGCATCTTTAAAACTTCAAATTCTTCATTTACCAATCTGTCTGCTTTGAGTAAAAGTTCTTCTGGCATAGTAATCTTACCAATATCATGCAATTCTGCACTCAATGCTAGCTCGTCTAAGTCTTCATCCTTAAGTTGCATAGCTCTCCCTACTGCTAGTGCATGCTGCACAACTCTTGTTGCATGTTCATTTATTTCCATATTCTTTTCTTCTAAACTTTTTCTCAATGTAGTAAGCATGGAACTTTTCATACTCTTTGTTTCTAAAAGCTTTTTACGATATACCTTTTCTTCTACTTTCCTAATATAATCATATATATCTTCTTCTAAATCATATTTAACAACTTCACCTAGCGCAATGCTTAAATTAATAAATTTCTTCTCATTAGCATTACATGCTCTCAAAATCTCTTCTATCATTTTTTCACATAGTGCTTCTGAACAATTAGGTATGAGTATAAAAAACTCATCCCCACCCCAGCGAAAAATATGACCTTTATTAGCACAAGTTTGATTTAATACTTTAGCAATATCTTTTAGCAATTCATCTCCTTCTAAATGTCCTAATGTATCATTTACCAGCTTTAGTCCATTTACATCTCCCATAATCATTCCCAATGGTAAATATTCTTTCCTATGGTAATACTTAATTTTTTCTTCAAAGCTATAACGGTTATACAGTCCTGTTAAAGTATCTGTTTCACTAATATATTTTAACTTTTCCTCAAATATTTTCTTATCTGTAATATCTCTAGACAGACCTACTATCCCCCATACTTCTCCTTTTTCATCTAATACAGGTACCTTTGTATTCTCTTCTATCAAAAGCCCTCCGTCTTCTTGTATAATGGTATGTTCATACTTTTGCGGCACCTTATCTGTTATAACTCGCTGATCAGATTCAATAAATTCTCTTGCTACTTGTTCATCTTGATATATTTCTAAATCTGTCTTTCCTTCTATTTCATAAATACCTCTTTGGTTATAGTAGCTTTCAAAGGCCTTATTATACCCTAAAAAATGACTTTTCTTATCTTTGTAGAAGATAGTCTCTGGAAGTGCATCTATAATAGTCCTAAGAATATCTTTTCTGCTTCTAATCTCCTTTTCCCGCTCCTTATGCTCACTAATATCAAAAACAACGCCTGCTACAGCCACTACTTTTTTATCTTTATTGGGAATAGGAAACAAAGTGCATTCTAAGTATCGCCCTTTGATTAGTTGCCCTGTTTTATACACCTTACCGCTCTCTACACATCTCATAAGATCTTGATAATATTGTTCTGCTATATCTGTTGACAATGCATCTTTATAACGTTTACCCACCATATCATTAGCTTTCTTATCATACATTTCTTCGTAATGTTTATTTATAAATAAGACCGTTGAATCTATTCTTGTAATCCAAGTAGGCCATGGAATATTTTCTAAAAATGCTTGGTAAATTTCTTCTAACACGCTTAGTCTCCTCCTAATGATATCTACTTACTCATAATCCCTTCTTATTAGTATACCATATTTACTCATTACAAGAAAAAGTACATGCTTAATCATTTTTTCCCTTTCTATTAGATATAATTTCTCCATTCTTGTCATATATTAAAACAAAGCATTTTAGGCGCTTACTCAGCTTAAAAGGGAAATGTGTGACACACTGCAGCCCCCGCTACTGTAGACGAGGACTAACTGTTCAAAGCTTTGCTTAACCACTGTACACTTAGTATGGGAAGGTGAACAAGTTAGGATGATTCGTCAGCCAGGAGACCTACCTAAAATGAAACATTACTCTTTCGGTGGGAAAGGCGGTAATATGTATTTTGTGTACTTTTCATGCGCATTTTTTACATATAACCCCTTAGGGGTTTTTTTATTACCTAAATTCCTTTATTTCATTTTGCATAAGGAGTGTTGCACCATGGCAAAAAGGGCTCTACTTGTTGTAAGTTTTGGAACTACCTTTGAAGATACTCGAAAAAAAACAATAGAAAAATGTGAACAAGATTTACAAAATGCTTTTTCTGACTATGCCTTTTTTAGAGCATATACGTCTCAGATGATTATTAACAAATTAGCTACTCGTGACCAGCTTATTATTCCTAACCCATCTCAAGCTCTTACTCAAATTTATAAAGCTGGCTATACCGAAGTGCTTATTCAAACATTACATATTATTTGTGGAAATGAATATCACAAACTCCTTAAAGACATCAAAAACTTCAAAAGTAAATTTCATATTTTAAGCCTAGGGCGTCCTCTTCTTACTACGATAGAGGATTACAAGCAAGTTGTTACTGCTACACTGGCTTACCTTCCTTCTTTAAAAGACAAAGAAGCTCTTGTTTTTATGGGACATGGAACATCTCATCCAAACTTTTCAGCGTATTGCGCACTTGAATATATGTTTCAACAGACTAACAGCAACATTTACATTGGCACTGTAGAAGGCTATCCTACAATTACAGAGGTACTCCCTAAGTTACTCAAAAATAAAACTCAAGTAGCTTATCTAATCCCATTTATGTTGGTAGCAGGTGACCATGCACTTCATGATATGTCTGGATGTGAGCCAAATACTTGGCAAAACATTCTCCTTAATCATCATATCAAACCTTCTATACGCTTACATGGCCTAGGTGAAAACCCTCAAATTCGTCAACTTTTTATTTCTCATGCAAAAGAAGCCCTATAGGCATTCATTTTAATTAAGTATTTTATCTATCACTTATAAAAGGAGATGAAAGTATGACTAAAAGATTAATGATTTTTGCTATGTTTTGCTTTGTATCAGGTCTTGTCACCTTAGATACACAGTCCATGCATATTATGGAGGGATTTCTACCTGTTGGCTGGAGTATCTCTTGGAGTATTATTTCTCTTCCATTCTTTATAGCTGGACTGCTCTCTCTTAAGAAAATTATTGCAGAAGATAAGCAAAATAAGTTACTTCTTGCCATGGTAGGGGCTTTCGCTTTTATCCTTTCTGCACTGAAAATTCCTTCTGTAACAGGTAGTTGTTCTCACGCTACCGGCATAGGGTTAGGTGCTATCTTACTTGGTCCTACAGTCATGGTTGTAGTAGGTGCTATTGTGCTTCTTTTTCAAGCTTTATTGCTTGCACATGGTGGTATTACAACATTGGGTGCCAATGTATTTTCTATGGCAATTGTAGGTCCTTTTGTTGCTTACTTCATCTATAAGCTCATCTCCAAAACAAAAGCGCCTCGTTGGCTTGCTATTTTTCTAGCTGCCACTTTAGGCGACTTACTTACCTATGTAATGACTTCCTTCCAATTAGCATTAGCCTTCCCCAGCTCCACAACTGGATTTACTGGTTCCTTATTAGAGTTTTTAAGTATTTTTGCCCTTACTCAACTACCTCTTGCTATTAGTGAAGGCTTATTAACTGTAGTAGTCATTAATGTCTTACAAAAATATAGCAACGAAGGTCTCATTCATTTGGGCAGATTAAAAAAGGAGGTTTAATTCATGCCATCATCTAAGAAATCTTTTCCTATTAATTTTATTCTTATTTTACTTGTTATCATCTTGAGTTTTATGCCTCTTTTCCTTGTTAAAGATGCTGAATTTGGTGGAGCTGATGGGGAAGCTGAAAATATGATTACAGTCATCAATGCAAACTATGAACCATGGTTTGAGCCTCTCATAGAACCTGCTAGTGGTGAAATAGAAAGTCTTCTCTTCGCCCTTCAAGCTGCTATAGGCGCAAGTGTACTTGCCTATGGATTTGGCTATCTGCATGGAAAAAGTAAGGAATTAAAAAGCAATGAAGGCCATTGACCAATATGCTTATCACTCACCGCTTCGCAAGTTTGACCCTCTACAAAAAAGTTTATTTTGTTTTCTTATACTTTTTACATGCCTAATAGCACATTCACTTTTTGTATTTATAAGTGTGACTATACTTATGGGGTGCCTCACTATTTTCAAGGGACGCACCTCTTTTAGACTTTATTGTACACTCTTGTCTATCCCACTTACCTTTTTAATACTCAGTTTACTTACTTTGCTCTTTGATTTTTCCACAGATAACACTATTTTTTTATGGTCTATCCACATTTTTTATGCTTATATGGGGATAACCATTACTAGTATAAACACTTGTATTTTTCTATTCTTCAAGGTACTTGCTAGTATAAGTTGTCTATACTTCTTATGTCTCTCAACTCCTATAAATGATATCCTACGTGTATTTGAAAAATGGCATTGCCCAACCCTACTTATTGAGTTGATGGCACTTATCTATCGCTTTATTTTTGTGCTCATAGATATAGCCTCTACTATGTATACTGCTCAGGTAGCAAGGTTGGGGTATCAAGGCTTTCGCATCGGATTACGTTCATTTGGAATCCTTCTTAGTTCATTGCTTGTACGCACATTAAAAATGAATCATGCTTTATATACTGCTCTAGAATGTAGAGGTTATACAGGTTCCCTACAAACTTTGCACGAAGACTATTATCAATCCTTCTCCTACCTCTACTTCTTTCTCATAGAAGGTATACTCATTATACTAATCGTTATAGAATCTATTTTATTTTAGGAGGTTTTATATGGATACATCCTACATCATGGAAACCCAATCCCTCTCCTTTTACTATCCTGACGGCACACTTGCTTTACACGATGTATGCCTTCATCTCGAGCAAGGTAAGGTTACAGGTATATTAGGAGGCAATGGCGCTGGCAAATCTACTCTTTTCTTACTTTTAAATGGTATCTTAAAACCTACTTCCGGTCATGTATTATATAGAGGGTTACCTATTAATTATACTTCTAAAGGTCTTTATCAACTTCGTCAATCTGTTGGCATTGTCTTTCAAGACCCTGATACTCAACTTTTTTCCGCTAGCGTCTATGAAGATGTCTCTTTTGGTGTCTTAAATTTAGGTATTGAAGAACAACAAGCTCGTATTCGTATTGAACAGGCTCTTAAACAAACAGGTACTTATGACCTACGTCAAAGGCCTACTCATAGTTTAAGTTATGGTCAAAAGAAACGTGTTGCCTTAGCAGGAATCATTGCTATGGAGCCTTCTATTTTAATTCTAGATGAACCAACTGCCGGTTTGGATCCACAAGGTGTACAAGAAATCATATCTCTTATAGAACTACTTAAACAAGATCTTAATATGGCTATCATCATAGCTACTCATGATATGAACTTAGTTCCTCTTTGTTGTGATTTTCTTTACCTTTTAAAATGTGGGAACATCTGTCATTCTGGAACTGTCTCAGAAATTTTTGCTAACCCTGAGGCCCTATTCTCTACAGGACTATGTCTTCCCCATATAGGTCAGCTTATGAATACCCTTAAAGATGTAGACCATATACCCATTATAGGTTTACCTGTTACCGTAAACTCTGCACATCAAACTTTACAAGAACTCCTTCTATCCAAAAAGGACTGCTCCCTTAACCTTAAATAGGTTAGGAACAGTTCTTTTTTAGATTCTAATTTCGCGTGCTAATTTTTGCAAATAGGGAATTTCTTTAGTATGTCTTTCTATGATTTTTTGTGCAATTTCTTGTACCTCTACATTGGGTGTATACTTGAGAATATTTTGAGCCATTTTAATAATTCCCTCATTGTAGCAAATCATTTGTAACAAGAATATACGATCTACATTTTCATCTTCTACCTTTTGTAAGTCCTCCATCATTGTCTCTAGTGTCTCTTTAAAGACAACTAAATACTCAGCTTCTTTTAAATCATCTTCTACCTTTTGCTCCTTGAGTTTAATTCTTAGTTCTTCCATCTTCTTCATCTCTTCTGCATTACGCTTACGCATACTCCGCCCTACCTGGCGAATAATTTGGTTATCCCCATGGTCCATTACATTTTGGGCTAAGGCAGACCCTGCCTTATAATACGCTAACATTTGTTCTACATAATCTAAGGTAGCATCCTCTTCATCAGACGACTTATCCATGTCTTTTCTCATTGTTTTCAAAATGACAGTCTGTTGCTTTTTATAGGCACCTGGATTTTCTGGTGGCCTTTCTTGTGCCTGCAAAGAACTTACCAACATTAAACATAGACATACTACCATATAACTTTGTAGGATAAGTCTTTTCATAGTGTTCTCTCCTTCTTGCACTTATTCTTTTTTATTATTCGCAAGAAGTGATTTTGTATACTAAGGACTTCACTTTAATGTTAATAAATAATACAAAAGGCTCTTTTATCATCCTAGATAAAAGAACCTTTTGTATTAAAATAAAGCTTTAAAAGCAAGTAAAATTAAAATTGTTCCACCCAAAAGCTCCGACTTACTTCCTAATAGATCGCCAAACTTTTTACCTATAAATATTGCAGCTAAACTACAAATTGCTGTTGTAAGCGTGATGATTCCTGCCGCTGATAATATCTCTACTTGCATTACACTAAATCCTATACCTACTGCAAAAGCATCAATACTCGTTGCAATAGCCTGGATAAATATCATCTTATAAGTTAGTTGCTTACTCTCTTCTAATTTACCTTCGCCTATAGCCATTTCTTCTTCTGTTATTGTTTCTTCTTGGCCTAATCCTTTAGCTCCTATTGCTTCCTTTTCTTTTCTGAGATGAAGTATGCCATCTCTAAGCATTTTCCCACCAATAACCCCTAGAATAACAAATATAAGTAGGCTAGCATATTGACTAATAACATCTGCAAAAAGTCCCCCTGCAAAATAACCAATGAGAGGCATCAATCCTTGAAACACTCCAAATAGAATAGGCATTGCATAGATTTTTGCCTTTCCTGCCTCTTTATACACCATGCCATTGGTCATAGAAACAGCTACCGCGTCCATACTTAAGCCAATTCCTATTAAAATAATTTCTAAAAGTCCCATCTATTCTCTCCTCTTTCTCTAAATTGAGAGAGTTATACTTATCTTCTCCCAAAATAAAAGACTCATGTATGGCAAAAATACCATACATGAGTCTTGTTCATTAAGGCAAACCAGATTACAGTGTAATCATTATGTTGACTTGCCACTTATTTTGTAAATAAGCAAACTACTCCCTCACGAAGTTATATTTATTATAATTCATAAACTTGCGTCCGTCAATTTCTTAACTTTTCATGTATGACCTTGTTCATTTTATCATAAAAATAACTTTTTAATTTCTTCGTACTTTTCTCCTGTAATAAGAGCATCCTTATCTAAGTCTTTAAATCTTACAATGTAGGTCCATCTTCCATATGGAGAAATCTTAGTAATTTGAGAAAGATTAATAATATAAGACTTATGACTTCTTATAAATTGCTCTGGGTCTAGCTTCTCTTCCACTTCTGTCAAGCTTGCTGATGTTATAAAAGCATCTTTTAGTGTATAGATAACCGTATTACTATCTTCTCTTTGAACAAGGATAATATCTTTGATGTTCACAAAACTCATACTCTCCTTACCCTTTACCAAAAGCTTTTCTAAGCCTTTTTCATAGCGTACAATCTTATCCATACTACTTGCTTGCTTGGGTTCTTGTAGTGCCTTAATGCGCTCTAATGTATGGGTAACACGTTCTACGTTAAAAGGTTTCACTAGATAGTCAAAGGCATAGACTTCAAAGGCTTCTGGCATGTATTCACAATGTGCTGTTGCAAAGATAAGCTTAGTCTTTGGATTGATATCAACCATTTGAGTTGCACACTCTAGCCCACTTCCAGTCTTGAGCTGTACATCTAGAAAGACTACGTCAGGTTTTAATTTATTAAAAGTCTTTAAGCCATCCTCACTATCTTCACATTCACCTACCACCATGAATCCTGGTGTTTTTTCTATAATTTTACGCATCAGTAATCTAATACCAGCCTCGTCTTCTACTAGTAAAACCTTTATATCCATTACATCCTCCCCATTCTATGAGCCCTTCTTCTTTTTGCAACAGGTGGTCCCACGATCTCTGATAGAATCATAGCTTCTTGCCAGTATGCATGATTTAATGCCTCTTCTTGTTCTGTGCTTGTTAATTGGTTACAAGAAGCTTCTTGTTGGCGTCTTTGCTGTTCTAAAAGTTGGCTGTCTCTATCCTTAGATATAGTGTGTTGTTGTGTTGTTTGTTGCTTAGTTTTTGATTTGTTTTTACGTGTATGTGATTTTTCTGGTTTAACCACTTCTTGATCTGCTTGATAAATGTTACCTTTAATTTTCTTGTGTGAACTTTTTTTAGTTATTTCATTTGCCATACTCATGATCTGCGTGCGATTTGCTTCTACTAAATTTGATATGTCATTAAACTGCTTGCTCAAACTATTAATGTTGTTTCTGACCATCCTTACCGCCTCCTAATGGCATCTTTCCATTTCCTGTTGTAGAAAGATTTTGACGCATTTGTGTGTCTGCATTAATATTTTGAAGTTCATAATAATCCATCACACTCATTTTTCCTTCTCTTAAAGCATAAGCCATAGCTTTTGGTACTTCGGCTTCCGCTTCAACTACATAAGCACGCATCTCTTGTTCTTTTGCAACAGCCATCGCTCTTCTTTCCTCTGCTTTAGCTTGAGCAATGTTTTTATCTGCTTCTGCTTGAAGTGTTTGTAGCTGAGCGCCAATGTTACGACCTACATCAATGTCTGCAATATCAATAGAAAGAATTTCAAAAGCTGTGCCTGCATCTAGACCTTTTCCTAAAACCATTTTAGAGATTCCATCTGGATTTTCGAGTACTTCTTTATGTGAAAGCGAAGACCCTACTGTTGTAACAATACCTTCACCAATTCTTGCAAGTACTGTAGCTTCCCCAGCTCCACCCACTAATCTTTCAAGATTTGCACGAACAGTTACACGCGCTTTAACTAAAAGTTCAATACCATCTTTAGCTACTGCTGATACATTAGGTGTTTCAATTACTTTAGGGTTAACACTCATTTTAACCGCCTCTAATACATCACGGCCTGCAAGGTCAATAGCTGCTGCTTTCTCAAAATGTAATTCAATCCCAGCACGCTCTGCTGCAATAAGTGCATCTACAACACGGTCTACATTACCACCTGCTAAGTAGTGGGCCTCTAATTGATTAACATTTAACCCAACACCCGCTTTAGTAGATTTAATAAGAGGTAACACAATACGATTTGGGACAACACGACGAAGTCTCATACCAATTAAGTTAAAAATACTTACTTTAACATTCGCTGCTAATGAAGATACCCATAAGCCCATTGGTACAAAGATAAAGAATGTAACAATTAGTATACCGATAATACCTATAATAACAATACTTCTAATAATACTTGCATCCATTTGAATCTCCCCTTGCTTTCTTAGTCTTTTATTTTAATGCTTATCTTACTTTAAATTAAAGAAATACTTTAAGTTCTTTTTCTAAGCTTTTGCTTTTACAATAAGTCTAGAACCCTGTACTTTATAAATAATAATAGACGTCCCTTTTTCAATATACTGCCCTTCTGAAATAATGTCAAAGCTTACACCTTCAAAGCTTCCTACACCCGATGGACGTAGGTCTGTTGAAGCTATCCCTTGTTTCCCAAGTAAATATTCTAAATCTGATGAGCTGATATAACCTTCTGTCTTATTTAACTCATTCGTTAAAATAATAGGCTTCACCCATTTGCCTTTTGCTAAGAGCCATACCATAATACCTAGCATTACACCTAGTATTGCCAAAATAGCGATAGTCATAATAACACCTTCAACAATGGTATCAGCTGTTAAAAATACACTAATAAGCAAACAACCTATACCTGTTATCCCTGGAAAAGAAATCCCTGGTGCCGTAAGTTCAATCCCTACTAAGACAAATCCAACTATGAGCAAAATCACACTAAACAAAGTCATACCTTCGAGTAATCCTGCTATCATCTTATCACCCCCTTTTAATAAACTGATTTTATAAAACTATCATATGCTTTTTTCAAGGTCCTTACCATACATTCCTCTCCATTTATACATTTTCATACCTCAACTGTCGCTTTTATCTCTTTTACTTTAAGGGTGTTTCTACAATTTTAGGTACCTGTATGGTAAAACAAGTCTTTTCTAAATTCGATTCTACCTGAACTGTTCCTCCTACTTTTTCTAGCGTACGCTTAACAATGTCTAGCCCCATTCCATGTCCATCCTCTTTCTTTGTAGAAAACCCCTGAGTAAATATATGCGGCAAAGTCTCTTTCAGAATCATAGGGCCATTGTTGTAAATATAGAACTTATAGCACGTCTTATCTTCTCCTATATCGATATAAAGCTTTTTCATAGATTCCTTTTGTTCAAGTGCCGTAATGCCATTGTCAATAACATTAGATAGTACCTTACATAGTTCCCACGCTTCCATAGGTATAGACTTCAAGTTAGACTTAACCTCTAAATAAACAGATACACCTTCATTTTGCCCCTTTTGTATCTTTGCTTGTAGTAATGCATTAATAGCTGGATGGGCTGTTTTGAGCGCCTTCCCTACCTTCAATAGACTATCATATACAGGTTCCATATATTTTTGGGCCTCTTCATACTCCGCAAGCTCCATCAGTCCATAAATCACTTGAATATGGTTCAAATAGTCATGTCTTTGCTCTCTTAACGTAAAATTCAAACTTTCTAAGCTATGAATAATTTCTTTTATATCCTTTCTCTCTTCTCGCGTAATTAAAAAATAGTAACTCAATGCTGCCACCATACTATTTGAGATAGTAAGCCCTACTGCCCCATAGAGTAGTACAAACATATCCTCACTCGGTGCATAATTAATATAAATAATAATACCCACAATCAATATGATTTGGAGTAGATTGATTAGTAAAGACAGCTTAATCAACTTTTTTAAATCCATAATAAAAATCCCCTATTCTTGTATTTCTCTAATTAATAATCTGAATTCATATAATTATAACACGCTTATATAAGTTCTATCAGAGTTTTAGCTCAAGAATAAGAGATTCTTTTAGTTTATTTTTAATAAATCTTCTCTAGTACTGCATCTGCTGTTTTATGGATATTTTTATTGGTTACTTCTACTCTTTTTCTATAAAATTCATTGTACATTAAATCAATTAAGAACATTTGACTCATTTGAGCTGAGGTAGAGCCTCCATTAAGTGGTCCTTCATTTGATCCACATAGTATTGTAACATCTGAATATGCAGTAAGTGGTGACTTTGTATATCTTGTAATACAAATAACCTTTGCACCACTTTGTTTTGCTAGCTTTGCTACATGAATTGTATCCTTTGTAGCACCTGAATAAGAAATAATAACCGCTAAATCTTTTTCACTCAACATAGAAGCCAACATAGCTTGCATATGCGAATCCATCACACAGCGTACATTGGGTGTAATCTTCAAGAACTTATTCATAGCAAACATAGCACTAAGCATGCTTGCACCTACACCAAAAAAGTGTATGCCCTCCGCTCTTTCTAAGTAATTCATAGCTTGAGCGAAATTTGTTGTTTGAATAAGACCATAGGTTTCATTAATAGCATTGATATTATTGTGTAACACCTTCTTCGCTAATACTTCAAATGGATCTTGCAAATTAATATTCCCTAATTCCTCCTCTATTTCTAAGTCATCATGACTCATACTTAAAGAAAGCTGCATTTTAAATTCTTGATAACCTTGTAACTTTAAGCTCCTACAGAAACGGAATACACTCGTATCTCCCACTTCACAAGCATCAGCTAAATCTGTAATAGACATAAATAATACTTTCTTAGCATTATCCATAACGTAGTTTGCTACTTTTTTTTCCGCTTTGGTGTACCCCGAATACCCCTCTCGAATTCTCCCTAGCAAATCATTACCAGCCATTTCCTCACCCCATTTTTACTGTTTAATCTATTGAGCAAGCAAGGCTCACTGCACCTAGTAGTCCAGCTGTATTACCTAGTTCCGCTTGTTTCAAAATGACCTTTCTAAAGCTTGGCATAATATTAGTGTAAAGCATCTCTTCCAATTTTTCTACAACATATGTTTGAGCAAGTACTCCTCCGCCCAAAACAATACAAGGAGGATTGAATATATGGATTAAACTTACGAGTCCATACATAATTTCCTTTATCCACTCATCTACGATCTTACGAATGGATTCTTCTTCTATTCTTTCAAAGATTTTACGACCATTTACAAGCGTTTCATCATATACCTTAGCCCTTGCAACAAGTGCTGTAGTAGATGCATATCCCTCATAACACCCACTAAAATAGTCTCCTACTTTTCTATCTTCTGGGTGTACAATCATACTACCAAACTCTCCTGCTGAGAATTCACACCCAGTATAAACCTTTTTATCAATTACAATGGCTCCGCCAACGCCTGTTCCATACGTTAAACATAAAAAGTGGTCAAAATCCTTTCCTGCTCCAAACTTTGCTTCTCCTATAGCCGCTGCATTCACATCATTTTCCACTGTAACAGGTACATGAAATGTTTCCTCAAACACTTCTTTCACCTGCATACCTGTGTAGCCTGGAATATTTTCATTGGCATATCGTATCATACCTTGCACAGAATCTACTTGTCCTGCTGTACTAATACCTATTCTATCGAATTTCTCATATTCTTTTAAAATAGTAATTGCCTTGTGGATAACTGCTTGCCCACCAGCCTTAGCATTTGTATCGTATTCCTTAATGTTACTCAAAATACCATTTTCCCACTCTGCTGCTTTAATAGAAGTACCACCTATATCCAGAGCCACTATCTTCATATTTTCACCTATCTTTCTACTTTAATTACACACTTTTTAATAGCAGTACTTGTCCCTACTTGTATGCCTGGTTTATGTAATTCATCTGCCATACATACAACAAAACGACCAGGTCCCATTACACAAGAACTCGCCACCTCAGCTTTAAAGAAGCCAATATCTTTTGCTTGTGCATATGCCTCTACTAGCTCACCACACTCTGTAGCAATTTGAATCATTTCGGTTCCTCTTAAATCGATTTGAATATCCATATACTTCTTATGGATTTCAAAGTCTAGCTCTCCTTCTTGTTTTGTTTGTGCTTTCATCACATTAATGAAAACATGTTCACCATCTATTGGTGTTTTGCCTAATGGTAATGTGTGCAAATCTGTCTGCTCAACAAATTGAATAGCCTTATCTAAATAGGCAGAAATCCCTTTATACATTGTAATGTTTGAAATCATATCATAAATCATGTTCTTATCCTCTTTCTTATTTATATCTCATATTTTAAATAAAAGAGCTATTACACTA
The DNA here is from genome assembly GCF_036655075.1 of Niameybacter sp. Taxonomy (NCBI): domain Bacteria; kingdom Bacillati; phylum Bacillota; class Clostridia; order Lachnospirales; family Lachnospiraceae; genus Niameybacter; species Niameybacter sp. The sequence continues at coordinate 19,869 of NZ_JAVVQU010000030.1, forward strand.
GTTTAATCCTTAGTGCAACAGCCCCTTGCCTTTCATCCTTGTTCATTCATCAACCTTTGACCGCTCCCATTGTAATACCTTGTGTAAAGTATTTTTGGAAACATACAAACATGAGTACAATAGGTATGGCAGCTAGTGTTGCCCCTGCCATAATAACTCCATAGTTAGTAGCGAATTCTGCCTGGAGTGTAGCAACCCCTAATGATATCGTTAATTTCGATCTTGTATTTAACATAATCAGTTGCATAAAGTAGTCATTCCATGAAGTAATAAACGTAAAAATTGCAAGTGCTGCAACGCCTGGCTTAACAATAGGTAAAACGATATTAAAGAATGTATGTAACTCCCCACAACCATCTATTTTAGCTGCTTCTAACAACTCACCTGGGATCGTCTCACTAAATTGCTTCATAAGAAATATCCCAAAAGGCCATCCTACTGCTGGTAGGATAACAGCTGCTAGTGTGTTATGAAATCCTAAAGCATTAACCATACGCACTAATGGTACGAGCACAACTTGTTTTGGAAGTGCCATTGCTACAACAAACATAGCAAAAATAAGTCTTTGACCATAGAATCGTTTTTTAGCTAATACATAACCTGCAAGTGCTGCCGTCAAACATACTAAAATCATTGTTGCTAAAGAAATCCAAATACTATTGCCAAGCCATTGGAGTGCTGGATTCTTAAAAAGCTTTACAAAGTTCTCTAGTGTAGGTTCTGAAGGGAACCACTGTGGCGGTATTTGTACTGTTACTTTTTGAGCTTTAAATGCTCCTGTTATAATCCAATAAAAAGGAAATATAAAAATAAAGGTTAGTAAATATAAAAATGTCATAGAAATAACTTTGTACGGTGTTATCTTTTGCACCCTCGTGCTCAGTGCTTCTTCTTTTTCTTTAACCTTCCTAGCCATCAACGTATCCCCCCTTCTAGTATTCTACATCGTTTCCGAGTACTTTGAACTGCATGAAACTAATAATACCAATAATGACTGCCAAAATTACGCCCATTGCATTGGCATAACCAAACTGCGTAAGCTTAAAGGCCTTCTCATACACAAGATACATAATGGTACTAGTCGAATAGTTTGGTCCCCCGGAAGTCAACAACTGAATAAGCGAGAAACATTGAAAGGAATTAATAGTTGTAATAACAACTACATATAACGTCGTCGGCATAAGGCAAGGCCATTTTATCTTTCTAAAAATTTGCCAGCTATTGCCCCCATCTACCTCTGCAGCTTCAATAAAGGACTGTGGAATATTTCCAAGTGCTGCAACATAGAGGATAATCGGCTGTCCTACTGATGTAGTTAATAAAATAATAATGATTGCCCAAATAGCAAATCGTTTATCTCCTAACCACATAATAGGTTCTTCAATGACTCCGCCTGATTGTAAAACATAGTTCAAGATACCGTTTAATGGATCATAAATCCACTTCCAAACTACGGTAACTGCAACGGTTCCTGTCACAACAGGTAAATAAAAAACGCCTCTAAAAAAGGAGCGTACACCTGATTTTTTTTGATAAATGGTTACACCAACAAAAAGTGAGAAGATCACTACAATAGGTACTGATCCTACTACGATAACTAAAGTATTTTTCAATGATTTCCAAAATATCTCATCTTGGAAAAGGTTTATGTAATTTTGTAAGCCTACAAATTCAAATTTCTTAAGGGTATAGTCAAATAGACTTGTAAAAATTCCTGATAACATTGGATAAATGACAAAAACGCAAAAGAACAATAACGCAGGTGCTAAGAAAGCATAAGATACTAATGTTTCTCGCATGCGTATCTTGGGTAGATTGTGCTTATTCATAGTCACACTCCTATTCGATGAAATAACTTAAAACATTTCTCCCCATACTATTTATGAGGAGAAATGTAGCCTACTTACTGAGCATTGCTAATAGATTGATTAGCTGAAGTTACGAAATCATTAAGGGCTTGCTCTGGTATTTTATCTCCTGCAAGAGCTGCTTGCATCATTGGGAACCAGTAAGTTCTCATTTCTGCAAAACCATCAATCGTATTGTAGTATGTGCCATAGTATTTTGTTAAGCTTGCTAAGTAAGTCATATTTTCATCACCTTCGTAGAGGTTACCAAATGACTGACGCACTGGAAATGTAGCTGTTTGTTTAACATTTTTTGGACCCCACTCTGTATCATTACAAATGAAATCAATAAGAAGTTTAGAAGCTTCTATCTTCGCTTCATCTCCATTATCAAAAATACAGAATCCATCAATAAGGTACTCAAGTTCTGGCTCTGTACCTGCTGGAGTTGGGAAAGGTAAGAAGATCGGTTCAAATTCCATATTAGCCTTATTACTGTTGTAAACACCAGGGCTAAAAAGAATTGTATGAGATACTCGACCTGAAGTAAATTCTTCAATAGATGCTGTACCATCAAGTGCACTACCATTTAGTAAAAGTCCTTTGTCTACTGCATCTACAACAAACTCTAACGCTTCTACCCCACCTTGACTATTGATGGTGTATTCTGTAAGTGCATCATTTGTAATAGGTGTTCCTGCTAAATTTGAAAGGAACGCTCTTGGTCCTTGGTCTCCACCTTGAGATACACAGTATACAACTGCACCTTTTTCACCTTTTTCTTTAAGTGCTTCCATTAATGCTTTATATTCATCTACAGTCCAATTTCTGTCACCTTCTAGGTTTATCATGTCTAATAAGCCATGTTTTTCTAACATTTCTTTATTAAATGCCATCAAGAAAGGGGCTGAGGAGATAGGGTACATGAAGTAATCATTCTCTACTTTACAGGCATTAATAATGTTGTCATTATCTACATCTTTTACAAAGTCATCTGTGAACATACTGTTAACATCCGCTAAAACACCGTCTTTGGCATAAGAAATGATACGTCCTGGTGCATCAAAGAGTACATCACATACTGTACCACCTTGAATAGCATTTGTAATTTTCTCTGGACCTGAACCAAAGTCTATCATTTCCATGTTTACCTTAATATTAGGATATTTCTCATTAAAAGCTTGAATAATATTTTCTTCATATTTTCCCGCTGTATCATCTATTGCTGCAAAGTTTGGGAAGTTCCACCATGTAATCTCTACTTGTTCTTCACTTGTTTGTGTATTCTCTTTTGTAGGTTTTGATGTATCTGATGGTGTTCCTGATGCTGCTCCACATCCTACAAACGTTGTTAAAGAAACTGCTAATGTTAATAATAATGCAAAAGCTTTTTTCATAAATTTATCCCCCTTAGAATAAAATTCGTATATTGATCACAGACTTTGTATCTGTTAGATCCATGTTAGGCTTACTACTTATTATTTCAGTGCTTCTACGTAACGCTTTGTAATGTCCATGGGCCTTGTAATTGCTGTTCCAACAACTGCAGTTAAGGCTCCTGTTTCTATTGCTTTTTTTAAGTCTTCAGGGCTCCAAATGCCCCCTTCTGCTATTACTGGCTTTCCACAATCCCTTACCAAATCCCCTATTAGATCAAAGTTAGGAAGTGTTGCCCCTTGTGTATAGTCTGTATAGCCATGCATAGTTGTACCGATAAAATCAAATCCTATCTCAGCTGCATGTATACCTTCTTCATATGTAGAACAATCTGCCATAAATAACTGGTCTGGATATTTCATTCTCACTTCTTTAAAGCACTCATCTAATGTTTTACCATCAGGTCGTGTTCTCTTCGTTGCATCTATTGCAATAATTTCAACACCACAATCTACTAATTGATCTACTTCCTTTAATGTGGGTGTAATGTACACATTACACTCTCCATATTGTTGTTTAATAATGCCTATAATAGGTAGATTCACTACCTTTTTGATTTCATTGATGTCTACTACAGTGTTTGCTCTTATTCCTACAGCACCACCAAGTTTGGCCGCATATGCCATCCTAGCCATAATATGTGAGCTATATAATGGTTCATGTTCAAGCGCCTGGCAGGAAACAATCAATCCACCTTTTACTTGATCTAGTATAGACTCATTCATCGTTTATCCCCCTCAGATATTATTTGTTTATATGTTCTGAATTTATAATAACATAAAGAAAAACATTTTCCAGTATTTTTTCGGAAATTTTTTTTATTTTTTTAGCATATGTCATTAAATATATATTATCAAACTCTTTAAATTAGTATCTTTTATACATAAAAAGGTTAATATATTTTTTTATTTTGTTTTTGATATAAAAATAAATAAAATTTCCTTTTTTATTGCTTTCTCTTTTTATGGGTGCTATGATAGTAAAAAGTTAGTCTATTATCCATATAAATACTAGGGAGGATTTTACTATGTCCAAATATGAAACTTCACGTTTTAGAAATGTAACAGTTGCACTCAATACACCCTTTGATGCCTGTGGAGATATTGATTTAAAAGCTGCCAAAGCACTTACTCGTTACTATATTAATAAAGGAGTTAAGAGCCTTTATGTTTGCGGAAGTACTGGCGAAGGTTTCTTACTAGATCATGATGAACGCAAAAAGGTAGTAGAAGCCGTTACAGAAGAAGCCGGAAATGAAATGAACATTATTGTTCATGTAGGTACCCCTTCTAGCCGTCACGCTGCTGAGCTTGCTAAACACGCTGAAACTGCTGGTGCTGCTGCTACTTCTGCAGTTCCCTGTGTTTACTATAGACCTAGTGAAGAGAGTGTATACCGTCATTGGACGACTATTACAGAAGCTGCTGACTTACCTTTCTTCATCTACAACATTCCTCAACTTACAGGCTTTAATTTATCTATGACATTATTTAACCGCATGTTAGAAAATGAACGCGTTGCTGGAGTTAAAAATTCTTCTGAACCTTGTCATGATATTCTTCGTTTTAAAGAAGCTGGTGGCAAAAATTTCATCGTCTTCAATGGTCCAGATGAACAATATTTAGCAGGTCGCCTCATGGGTGCTGATGCTGGTATTGGAGGTACATATGGTGCTATGCCTGAGCTATACTTAAAATTAGAAAACCTCATCCGCCTGGGAGAAATTGAAAAAGCTCAAATACTTCAAAATAAAATTACTCATCTCATCTATCGTTTATGCAGTTTCCCATCTATGTATGGTGCTTGTAAAACTATTATTCGTATGGATGGTTGTAACATCGGGGACCCTAGACTACCTTTCTTACCTGTGGATGAAAAAGATCCTGCAATCATTACACTCTTTAACGATATCAGAGCTACTATTGAAGAATGGAAAAACATCTAAAAAGAACACGAAACTGTATGCAGTTTCGTGTTCTTTTTACTACTCTATTAGATTCTCAACATAAACAGAATAATTGCACTTAAATTAAGGCACATACTCACTAAATAAAGTACCTGCACTGCTTGTTTTTGAGTCATTCCCTTTTTAACTAATCTAAAGTGAACTTGACTTGTATCACCCACATAAATAGGTTTTCCTTGTTTCATTCTCATATACATCACATAGAGATTATCAAAAATAGGTACTCCCAATGCCAAGATAGGTACAAAAATTGAAACAACTGTAGCTTGCTTAAATGCGCCATCTAACGAAATAATAGCTAACATAAATCCAAGAAAGGTTGCGCCTGCATCTCCCATCAGAATTTTAGCTGGAAACACATTATAACGTAAATAGCCCAAACATACACCTACAAGTATAGCACCCATTAAAGCAGCCTCCCCATCCCCTTGTACCAAGGCTACTACACACAATGTACAAGCCGAAATACAAGATATTCCACCTGCTAAACCATCCATACCATCGGTAAAATTAATAACTGTTGTAACACCAAACAACCATACTATTGTTAGTACGGCTTGTAACTCTACTGGCAACAATACGTAACTCCCATCAAAAGGATTTGTAAATCCTATAAATTGAACACCTCCTACATACACTAGTATACAGGCTAGTATTTGAACAATCATCTTAGGCCATGCCTTCAAATCTCCTCCACGAATTTTAACCCAATCATCTATCATTCCCATTATAAAGATTAACGTACTACCTACTAAAATCCATAAGGTTTTCATCGTTATCTCTTGACCTACCAAAAAATATACAACCCAGAATACGCCAAATATGCCTACAGCCGCTAAATAAGGTTTTGCCTCTTTATGAATCTTTCTTTCACTATCTACTTTGGGTTTTTCAATGTACTCAATTTTATAAGCAAGCTTCCTTAGTTCTGGCGTAATGACCAGCATAATAATTAATGCTAGTAAAAGCGCAAATGCATATACCATGATTAATCCCCCTAAGATTTTAGCTTTATTTTATACATTTCTAAATACTATATCATAATTAATATTTTTTCAATCCATTTTATTGTTATTTTCTAACTTTTAAAAAATATATTTTATTATTTTTAAATTTCACAAGCAAATCATAACATAATCTATTTATTAATCCAAAATTTACTTTATAATAAGTTTATAAACTTATTTCATAAATTAAGGAGATGTACCATGAAACATTATATCGGAGTAGATATTGGTTCTACTAAAATGTATTTTTGTGCAATAGTGAATGGCCAGTACATAGAAAAAAAAGCACCTACCGGTCTAGACTGCACTATAGAACATATTAAACATACCCTTGAAGATTTCCTACAAGAACTTCCTTATGTCCCTGATGGAATTGGAATGGCCATTCCCGGACTTATAAGAGGTGATAATATGGTAGAGTTCTCCGATATGCACGGGCTAAATGGCGTAACTACCGACTACTTTAGTGAAGGGCGCTTTCCTTTACGTTTTATCAATGATGTAAAAGCTGCTACTGTATGCGAAATAACAAATCATCCTGAAAGTCATACTTTAGCAGTTATTATGGCAGGTTCAGGTATAGCTCTTGGCGTTTATTCTAACGGTAAAATGTTAACTGGAGCACACGGATTTGCAGGCGAATTAGGTTATTGCATCCTTAATACCCAAAATGGACCAACGCCAATTGATGATGTAGCTGGTGGTATGGGTATCTTAAAAATTGCAGGCTGTGATGTCACTACGCTCCTTAATAGATTAGAGCAAGATGATCCACATGCCTTAAGTCTCATTGCTCAAGCTGGTCATTACTTTGGTCTTACACTGACCAACGTTATCCATCTGTTCAACCCAGACACGATAGTTGTTGGTGGCAGTACCTCGACTTATAAGGGATATATGGAAAATGCTAAGATTACCGCTCGCCAATATACGTTAGCGGACATGTACAAAGGCTGTACAATTACAACACCTAAGGATATTAAGCGCATTGTAGCACTTGGTGCCATGTCCTATGTAGAGTCTGGTATAGAACTATAATTACTTTTGATATTACAAAAGGTCTAGAATATGACAGGAGGCAACCTTCATACTCCAGACCTTTTATATTTTATTTAAATAGTTTTATAAACGGTTATGATTTTTCTTAAGTCTATGATAAAAACTCATCTCTAACTCACTTAAGTCTTGCTCTTCTTTAATTCCTCTTACATCGTACAGATAGTACATAATTTGTCTTAGGATAATCGGTATGGTAAGCATCATCATAAGACATACTGTGTCTTTTAGCTGGTTAGCCATTACTTCTATCCCAAATACTTGACCAAGTAGCATATTAAACAATTCTAAGGCTATTGTAAACATAATAGCCAACCAACAAATAGTCTCTAAAAAGGTTTCAAAATGAAGTTCCTTAAGATAAGTATTTCGTTCAGGTGTATCCTGCATAGTCACTGAATTTTCTTCAGGCATTTCACTTTCTTCTAACGCTTTTGCTAAAGTTTTTTTCTGCTTATTTTTATAAACTTTATTCATTACCTTCTTATAAGGTCTTGAAGGCGAGAGTAACTGAACAATAATATAGCCACATATAATACCCACAGCCAAAAAGAGGGTGGATATATTCATATAACTACCTAGTGTATAATTAGTAGGATATACATGATACAAAATACTATTAAACATCAAGCTGACAAACAGCATCGCACACCAATATACCACTTTACTTCCCACCAGACTGATACGTTGTCTTATCGTATGTTGCATCATAAATACTGTTAGCCCTACACAAAGAACTAAAAATTCTATAAGTATTATCATACACGCTCTCCCTCCAATTCATAATCTGCTTCTAAATCGTGTACTCCTTGAATATACTCTAACTTAAGTGCTAGATCAGACATTTTTTGATTAGCCCATATAACGAACTTAGTCTTAATTAAGACATATTGTTCCTCTGTTAAATTTTCTAGCCCTTTATGTTTATACATCTCTTCTTGTGTTAAAATGCTTGCTAGATTAAACTGACATAAAATAGCTACAAACCCATTATATTTTTCTAATTTACTAAGGTCACACCACATAGAATAACCACTTTCTAGCCCTTCGGGAATAAGCTCAAACTTACCAACAAACTGCTCGAGTTGTACAAGCATATTTTGAAGACGCTCTCCTTCTTTGCTCTTTGTATCCCCAGCCATTAAAGTCGCAATTAAAAGTTCTTCTATCGCTTCTTTAGATTTACCTACTATATCTTTATTACACTTTGCAAACAGCGGTGTTTTCTCTCTACCTTGCATCAAAGCAAAAAGTAAAGTTAATCCATCAATAAGGACTGCAAACGCAAGGCAGAACCAAGCCATTGCCTTTTGTCCACCAGCTTCTACTAAATTTTTAATAGGAAGAACGTATAGATTATGCATGACATAGCTTGATGATGTTAAGTCGATAGGATTTTCTAAATCTTTAGTTTGATTTAATATATACGCTGCATTTTTAATCTCTGTCTGCATTGCAGTATATAGTTGCATAGCATCTTCTTCTGCTACCCCTTCAGTCATAACTGCCTCTAAAGGTTTCATAATCGATTCTTCTTTATCCGCTAGAATAAGATAATGGTTCAGGTCCTGTTTAAAGTTCATTAAGGTATTTTGCCCCTTAAGACTCACCACCTGTGTATAGAAATTCGTCAAAACTGTGGAAAAAATATCTCTATCTCCATTCCCTGTTAGTATGAACTCTAAAACATAGTCTTGTATCGCTGCAATCTGTTCTTCTATGGTGGCTTCCCCAGCTTCCATACCAATAAGCTTATACATAGATGCTACAAGCTTACTAATTTGCTCTTGTGTTGTCTTCGTTTCTATACTAGATTCAACAAAAGCATCTTTTGTCTGTCCCCCTAAGATAGCTTGTACTTCTTGCTCATACAATTCACTCTTAAGTGTTGCATCTTGCTTAGTTGTATCTGTAATCATTGTTCCTACAGCTGCATTGTATTTAGCCATATCTGCATAATATTGCTCTAAATTATCACCATAATTATTGATATTGGGCTTTCTAAGTGCATTAGTCTGTGCATTAATCTTGCCACTCTCTACCTTAATGCCATCTAACTTTTTACTTAAGGCTTCATCTTCTGCTACTTGTTTTGTCAAAGCACTATAGGTTTTATCTACTTCACTAAAAATATCAAACACATAGCTCTTCATACCATTTTCAGATTTGTCTCTGATCAGTTGGTACTCTTCTGTCATACTACCGTAAATCTGCTTATATCGTTCCTGTAAGTAATCTACAGGTGAGTTGATGTGATTGTAAATACCTATATATGAGAAATAGGTTGAACACAGTGTAGCCATACATAAAATAAGGACTAGCCATATTTTAAAATGTTTTCTAATGGTATGACTCATACAAAATACAACTAACTGAATAGCTAACGCAAAAAGAAGTGGTGCACTTAATGCGAAAGGTAGATTAACCCCTCCAAAATATACTTTACTTCCTTCATAGGTGGTTGCTAAAGAAATAATTTGTAAGAAAACCGTTACCAGAACAATCAACCAACCTAATGTGCTCTGATTAAAGATAACATCTGTTCCCCTATAATCATTGCCTCTTAGCATATTTTGATAAAACTGTTGTTCTTTCTTTAATGCTTGCTTTTTATAGTGCTTTTCAAATTTATGTTGAATCCAAGTTAGCTTAGACATTACACTCACCCTCTCTCTAAAATTTTAAATCTTTTCATCTTAATCATTATACGAGCTATTTCTTATTAAAAGACATACAAATTTCTTAAGATTTCTTTAAGAATCCTTAGAATAAATTAAGAAAAGAGAAGTGCTCTCCTCAGCTAGCACTTCTCTTTATGTCTTTATATATATTCTATGCATTGATGATTTACTTTTAGGATCTTATCATATTGACTACTTGTATCTTTAAATAATACATGACTTACATTGATTACTGTCACATCCTCTAAAGCCAATATACTCTTTTCGATTTCCTTTGCCCTTTCCATGTCTAAGGCTGCAAATGCTTCGTCTAAAAAGATAATACTCGCTTGTGCTAAAAGTCCCCTAGCAATAACTACTCTGCTACGCTCACCTCCAGATATGTTTTTTCCATTATCATAAATCATAGTATCTAATCCATTAGGCAGTGCTTCTACAAAGTCACTTAATCCCGATTTTACTATCGCCTCTTTTATTTCTTCGGTTGTATAATCTTTATAAAGTGTAATATTATTTCTTAATGTGTCTTCAAATATGAAGACTTGCTGCTCTACATTCGCAACTTGAGCAAAGAAATCTTGCTTCTTAATATCTCGTAGATTCTTCCCATCTATTAAAATTTCTCCTTTTGTTGGATTAAAGTATTTTCTAAGAAGTTTAAGTAGTGTAGATTTTCCTCCACCACTTGGTCCTATGATTAAATACTTACCTCCCTTTTTCAGTTCTAAATCTACATTTCGTAAGATTAAATCACTTTCTTCATATCCAAAGCTAATATTTTTCAAGGTAATAGCTTCTTTAAAGCTTGGCATATCTTGTGTTTCTTCATAGGTATCTTCATTTTTAAGCGTTATTTCAATCTTATGAATGAGTTCCTTAACTGTAAATAGCTTAGGAAGTTGCTCTGATAGATTCATTACAGGCCACATGATCTTCTGCATACTTTGTACGACTAAGAATGCACCTCCAACTGTAATAAGCCCCTCTATAACCATATATCCACTTGCTGCAAGCATCATATACATCATTAAGTTGATAATAATATTTTCTGTTGCTTGAATATATGATAAAAATTTATCTACTATATAGCCCTTTTGCTGAACTTGTTCACTCTTGTCATCGAATTTCTCCTGAACACGTTGTGTCAAATTATTGCTCTTAATAATATGAAAAGCTGATAACATTTCTTTGGTATAGCCCGTATACCCCTCAAATAAGTTACTTCTTTCACTCATATGTTTTGCTACTGGCTTAGAGGTAACCATAGAAAATAGAATCATCACGCTCATTACCACAAAAGCTAATAAAATAACCCAAGGTGAAACAACCGTCATCATCCACATACCAGCTGCAAAGTTTCCGATACATGCACCTATTTCATATAAGCTATCAATTAAATTTACTTCCAACAAGTTAAAGTCATTTGTTAAGCAAGATACATATTTTGCATTATTCTCTTTTTGAAATTCACTAATATTCTTATTAAAAACACCTTTTACATAGTATCTCTTAATGCTTAAGTTAGCTTTTCGCTTATAGAGCGCTCGCGTTATAGCTACCAAAATACATAAAGGTACTAATATAATCGCCATAGCAATTAGAGCAATTGAAGCACTTTTAAAATGAGTCATATCCCCACTTAAAGCAATATCCATTAAATCCATCATTTTAACAAAACTATAAGCATCTGCAAAAGCTAACATACCTGCACAGCATGCAGCAAGGATAAAGTATGGTGTTACTCCTAATAATCTTTTCAACATACAACCACCTCCCCAAAGTAAGCTGTTGCATCATATGTTTCTACACACCCATTTTTTAGTTCTAACACATAATCATATTGCTCAGTAATCCCTTCATAGTAACGGTGACTAATTGCAACAACTGTACAGTCTAAATTTAGTAATTCTTGCTCGATTTTCTTACCTATCTCCTCATTTAATGCTGATGTACCTTCATCTACAAATAAAATTTTAGCTTGTTTTGCAATTGCTCTAGCTATAGAAATACGTTGTCGCTGGCCACCAGAGAGGTTTTTACCATTCTCCGATAATATACTCTCTAGACCTTCCTCTTTCTCTTCTATCAAATCCATTAACCCAGCCTTTTCACAGGCCATTTTTACCATTACATCATCTAAATCTTTATACAAACTAATATTATTTCTAATCGTATCTTCAAATAAAAACACATCTTGATATATAAATGCCACCTGATCATTAAAGTCTTTTTCTTTAATATTCTTATAATCCTCTCCATCCACAAGAATTTGCCCTTCATAATCTTCATAAATCATTGATAAAAGTTTCATCAATGTTGACTTCCCTGCACCACTTACTCCTTTAATTAAATACTTTTTACCCTTTTCTATCTTAAAGTGTGCCTGCTTTAAAAGCGTTTGTTCTCCATATGCAAAATTTAATCCTTTAACCTCTATATTTTTATCAAAGTTGAAAGGTATCTTTGTTTCATCTCCTTCAATTTGACCTACTTCTTGTACTGTGATTTTCTCATAAATACGCTTAGAAGATTTAATCACATTCATACGAGGTAGGATTTCTACTAATGGAAATATTAAGTTACTACAAAGCTGTACAGAAAACATTGCTTGCGTAAAATTACTTGAATTCATAGTTGCTGCTACATAGATTACTACACCAAAAAGTACAATATAACTGGAAAACATCATTAAACTTCTTTGTTGCTCACTAAAAACATTAAATGCTACCTTACGTTTCTCTACACGATTAATTGCATCTAAGCTTTTATTTAGGAATTTATCTTCTATATTGTTTAGCTTAAGAATTTCAAGACCATTAAATGTATTTGCTACCTCTACTGTAAGCTGTTCATTTTGCTTAGAAACTTCTTCTTGTAACGCTTCAGTCTTTTTAGAAAATAATGTTGATATTCCAAATAACGCTATGGATATCAAGGTCATGGCAATCGCCAGCTTATAATCCATAAAATAAAGGATGATAAGACAAACTAAATATAATCCCCCCATATAGATTACATTTAATAAATTTAAGAAAAAGTTGTTTTCAAACGTATTAATATCATTAATCAAATGAGACATATATACTTCTTTAGACTGCTTACTAAAATCCTTATATGAAATATGAATAATCTTGTTAAATGCTTGTTTTCTTACCTCTAGTAATATATTTTTCATAAAGCCTATACGCATTAATCTACTGGCAATATGTAATCCCCCTGTTAATATCGCAGCTAAAATAGCAATAATTATAAGTATTTTAAAATACTCCCTATCTCTCTTTTCTATTCCACCAAACATCAAAGAAAAAAGTCCCATACGAATCATACTATCAACAACAGGCAAGAAGCATGCTAGGATATATATCGCAAATTGCTCTTTTCTCTTCATTAAGAGTTCCTTCATTTTTTCATCCCCTCCCTTTAACTTTCCAACTTGAATGAATTATAAAACTATTTTAAGGCAACATTGTTTTATTGTCAATATATACATTGCAACATTGTTTCATTATTTATCTATATAAAATGGGTAATTGCTATATATTACATTTAGTAAACATATAAATGCGAAGTAAGCGTCAACTCAAGAACGCCTCGTTTTAACTGATATATTTTATTATACTATTTTCAAAACATTGGAGGTAGTATATGAGGAACAGAAGAAATACAACTAAACAAGAGCGATTGAATCTAGTGCGCCAGTTCGTTGCAAGTGGTCAATCTCAAGTAAGTTGGTGTAAAGAACAAGGTATTGCAGCCTCTACGTTTTGTAAATGGATGAGTGAATATAAAAGTACTTCCACAGAAATTAAGTTTGTGCCTCTTGCCCCTAACAATACTATAGGGTTAACAGCTGTCGATGAACTTAAACCTATTGAAAATACTATTCTCATGGAAATTGGTTCATGTAAGATTCATGTACCTGAAAAGATGGCAATGACACTTCTTGCACAAGCGCTGGAGGTGTCGCCTAGAAATGTTTAATTATAAAGATTATAAGGTATTTTTAGCATGTGGCAATACAGCTATGAGAAAAAGTATTAATGGGCTTTGTGAAATCGTACAGCATAACTTTGAACTTGACCCATCTGAGAAGATTATTTTTGGCTTTTGCAATAGGCAGCATAATCGTATTAAACTTTTAGTCTGGGAAGACAATGGTTTTTGGATACATTTTAAACGTTTAGAAAAAGGGAGTATCATCTGGCCAGAAGTTTCCGATGATGAGTTAACTATGAGTATCACCTTAGATGATTTTCAAAACTTGATAAAAGCACCAGGTGTTAAGCAAAAGATAAAACGACAAGAAGTATGGAAAACACCTTAATTTGAGTATAATTATCTGTTAAGATTACGCATTTTATGATATCATTATACTATCAAATACAAATTATAAGGAGGTTTTAAAGTGAATCAATTAGCGACACAACAACAAGAAATAGAAACTTTAAAATCTCAATTAAAAGCAAAAGATGTACAGATTGCATCATTAGAAAAGCTTAATGGTTGGTACTTAGAACAGTTAAAATTACGTCGTCAAAAGCAGTTTGGTGCTTCTTCTGAAAAATGTTCAGAGGATCAGATTGCTATTGACGACCTTTTTGCGGATCTATTTAATGAAGCATGGCAAGTGAATCAGAGTAATGCAACCGCTAAAGAAGGCGAATCCTATATTCAAAAGCTTTTTGCCATAGAAGCACAAGCAGATCAGCTAAAATATACTGATTCTCAAAGACTTGAGCTTAGAAAAACAGAGTCCAAAAAGACACTAGATGAATTTTATACTTGGATAGATAAGATTAGTCCTAAAACTTTGCCACAAAGCTTACTTGGCAAGGCTATTACCTATGCTCAAAATCAAAAAGTGTATTTAAGTAACTTCTTAAAAGATGGACGTATTCAGCTCAGCAATAACTTAGCGGAACAGTCCATAAAAATGTTTGTTATTGGACGTAAAAACTGGTTGTTTTCAAACACACAGAATGGAGCCACTTCATCTTCTATTATCTACAGCATCATTCAGACTGCTATAGCCAATGAACTTAAGCCTATGCATTATTTAGAGCACGTCTTTAAACAGATTCAGCTAAACAAAGATTTACAAATATCTGATATACTGCCATGGTCGGCAAGTATTCCTGAAACGTGTAAAAAAATCAATACGCCACAAAGCTAGTACTATTATACTAACAGAGGTGTATTTTTTATAGGCGCTCCTGAGTTGACGCTTACAATACGAATACTTCATTTTTTTGAATATCACTTTAATTTAATTATTTTACATAACTATATTTTAGTACATAAAAATAAGAGGTTATTTAAAATAGCCCCTTATTGATTTATATTTATTCTATGTAATTTATTTATACTTTTATTCCTGAGCAGGCTTTTTAAGTAATCCCATCATAACTGCAGCTACTAGCACACCACCTATATATGCAATTACAAATCCCATCGGATTTTCAATAACAGGTAATACAAAAATTCCACCATGAGGTGCACGTGATGCACAATTAAACATCATTGCCAATCCACCTGCTACCGCCGATCCCAACGTTACCGATGGTAATACACGCAAAGGGTCCGATGCCGCAAAAGAAATGGCACCTTCTGTTATAAAGGACATCCCTAATATATAATTAGTAAGACCCGCTTCTCTCTCTTTTGCAGTAAACTTATTTTTAAAAAGAGTAGTTGCTAATGCAATACTTGTTGCTGGCACCATTCCACCAACAATAGTTGCTGCCATTACAGATGCATTTCCCGCATCTAAACATACTACAGCAAACATATACGCACTTTTATTAAGGGGGCCACCCATGTCAACAGCCATCATAGCTGCCACTACAAGTCCTAAAACTACTTTACTTGAATCCCCCATACTCGTTAGCGTATTGGTAATCGCACCATTTAACGCTGCTACAGGTGGATTAACTACAAACATCATAATCACCCCTACTACAAATAACCCTAACAATGGATAAAGCAACATTACTTTTAAGCCTTCAAATGATTTCGGTATAAATTTCAGTATTTTTGAAAGCAAAACAATAACATATCCGCCAATAAATCCAGCCAAGAGAGCCCCTAAGAATCCAGCCCCACTTTGTTGTGCCATCATCCCTCCTATGAATCCTGTCACTAGCCCACTTTGCCCTGCAACACTAACTGCTATATATCCCGCCAACATTGGCAGCATAAACCCGAAAGCTAAATCTCCAATTTGCTTAAGCATTGCTGCAAAAGGCGTATTGGATCCAAAGTTAGCTGGATTAACACTATAATCATCAAATAAGAATGCTAACGCCATCAGCAATCCCCCCCCTATTACAAAGGGTAGCATATGATTAATCCCATTCATCAAATGCTCATAAATCTGTTGTCCTAATGATTGTTTTTTCATTGATGTCCTCCATTTAATGTCTTATATGTAAACGCGCAAAAAAAGACTGTCCTGTAAGGACAACCTTTTTCTAGCGATTTATCTTTTGATTGTAGATCTTGTCTAAATAAACCTTAATCAGTGCCGCAATTGGAACGGATGCAATCATACCTACTCCGCCAAAGTAGCTTCCTCCTATGAGTACAGAAATCATAATCCACACAGGCAGAAGTCCTACTTGGTCTCCAACAATTTTAGGTTGTATGATATTTCCATCCACTTGTTGATATAATAACAGCAATCCAGCCCCTGTTAACCCCATTCCAACACTTGTAAAAGCACCTAATACAAATGCAAGCCCTGATCCCACTATAGGACCTACATAAGGAATAACATTTGTAAGCCCTGCTGCTACACCAATAAGAATTGCAAAAGGATGTTTAATAAGTAACATTAACACTACAGACACGACACCCACAATAACAGAATCTAGTATCGTCCCTAACAAATATTTTCCTACTACTTCATCCAATGTTTTTACAAAGCTAATTATCCCAGTTTTTACCTTTAATGTACATACTATAGTTCCAATCTTACTTACACCTGCAAAAAGTTTTTCTTTATCTTTAAGAAAATAAAATGTCACAATAACAGTTACTACAAAATCTATAACAAAGGAACTAAAAGAAGAAATAAATCCTCCTATTCCGCCTATGACCCATTGTCCACTACTTATCAAGAAATCTTTAACATAGTTAAATACATCTCCCGGTATAGCTGCATTTACTTCTTCCAAATTTAATGAGTTCAATACATTACCTATTTCTTTCATCCACATATTAAATTGTGCTTCAAACTTAGGTATAGAATTAAACAAGATATTAATATTTTCAAAAAGAGGTGGTAAAATAAAGTTAATAAGCATCCCTATAATTGCAATCACCATCAAAAATACAGTCGCAACACTTATAAGCCTTATCCACCCCTTACTTTTTTCTTGATTGCGTTTGGGCATGCCAAAATCCGCTCCATAAGTTATCCATTTCTCTATAAATTGCACCGGATAGTATAGTAAATATGCACTAGCAAAAGCATAAATGACAGGAGAAATAATATCTATAAATCCCCCAATATATCTCCAACTCACTCCCACTACATCAGTACTATTGCTAATCACTTTGTAGGCCACCATCAATACAATACCTATAACAACTGCTACAATTCCTAACGGGAAGTACCTTTTATAAGCTTTAAGTCTTTCTATCATACAGTCCCTTTCCAACCTAAAGTTCAACACACTCTAGTCTTAATATATTTTTTCAATCCACTCTCTAGAATTCATTTCACTTCTAACTTCAACCTCACAAATAGCTGGATTGATAGTTTCTTCATGCGCAATAGTAAGAAGAGACATGGTATTAGCAAATTTAACAGTTTCTTTTATATGACTCTTATTCATATAACTATATCCAATCCCTGCAACAAAGGCATCTCCAGCACCCGTTACATTGACAACTTGAGCCTCACACGCCTTTACAGTTCCTTCTTCTATACCATCATGATAATAAATACCTTCACAGTCCAAGCTAATAAATACTTTTTGGACGCCTAAATTTCTAAAAAATCTTCCAGCCTCTCTAACTGCATCTTCATTATTCAATTCAAAACCACACAATACTTCAGCCTCATAACGATTAGGTTTGACTGTATGTATATAGGGCAATAAATGTTTTACTGTACAAGCCTTAGCCGCTGATACAGGGTCTAAAATAACATTGGTATACATAGAGAAGTTTTTTACAATATACTCCGTAATTGTCGGGTTATCTGCATCCAAGATAACATATTCAGCATTTTTTATAAGTTCACTTTTAGAGTCTACAAATTCTTCTGTAAATAAACTAGCAATACTAATATCAACTACAGCCGATACCATTTCACCATTTTCGTCTAATATTGCAATATAAGTTGGTGTGGCAGTCCCTTCTACTATTAACGAATCACTCATATCAAAGTGCATTTTTTTAGCATGTTCTTGTAGGCCTCTTCCTCTTTCATCATCTCCCAAAATAGAGATAAACTTAGTATTTACACCTACTCTTGCCATATTTTCTGCAATATTACGACATACTCCTCCATAGGACATTTTAATGGCTCCCGGATTTGAATCGTATGGTCTATAACTTTGGTGTGTAAATCCAAAGATGTCACAAATAGACATACCAAAAACAAGTATATAAGGTTCTTTCTGCTGTGTCATTATTTTCTCTTCCTTTTCGTTGTAATTGATTATGCTATTTTATCATACTCTTAGACATATTTCATGCATCTTTATAATTTTTAAATTTTGTAAAATTTTACAGGTTTATCCCGCAATATATAAAGTTCCTCTCCTAAAAAATGCGCCTCCTCCATATCATGGGTAATAAATAGAGTCGTTCGTGGTTCGTCTTGTAACATTTTTTTCATTTTTTTCATAAGTCTTATTTTCAAAGCATAATCTTGTCCTTTAAAAGGTTCATCAAGTATTAGCACTTTACTTTTATAGGCCAATGCACGCGCTAATGCAATTCTCCTTTGCATACCACCACTTAGTTCATCAATCTGGCATCCTCTATATTCCCATAACTCTACAAGTTCAAGCACTTCTTTAATCTTTACTCTTTGCTCTTCTACAGTTAAATAAGATTTCAAAACTAATTCTATATTTTCATAGACACTCATCCATTTTATCAATCTATTCTCTTGAAAAACTACTGATATTTTTTCTTTTTCTAATCCTATAATATACCCTTTTTCGTATTTTTCAAATCCTAAAAGTATACGTATTAGAGTAGTTTTACCACTTCCTGATGCACCTAATAAAACACTTACTTTCCCAGATTCAAATTCAATATCAAAATT
>NZ_JAVVQU010000031.1:0-38056 GCF_036655075.1 Niameybacter sp.
GGTCTCCTCTAAAGTTAATATTATATCTGGCTTCTGTGCACCTATCTTTCATAGCGATATACTATAGTAATATTTGCTTTGACACCACTTTACAAGTAATTAATTTCTAAGTTCCATAAAATACAAATGACCAAGTTCTGTATTTCTGTAAATACTATGTTTACCACACATAACTCTACAGAAAAGGACTTGATCACATGCATAGTATAGTATTAACACTAAATCATTATTTAAAACACTAACCGAATATCTTGATATCTATAAGCCACTATTTTATAAACGTAGCTTCAATAAGTTTCTTATTTTTATCTGTTCAATCCTTGCAGTTCAAGAAATACGTTCTATTAAGTTCATCTATGAAAAGTTTATAAAGCATTACTTTGAAGGATGCCTTAATAGTTTTTACTATTTTAATCTTATTATAAATATTATTTATCCACATTTAAACAAGTTTTTACAAAAATCTTATAATCATTCTTAAAAAGTTATAGTTCATTTTACAAACTTTTTATAAAAAAATATTTTTATTAGCAGGGTAGTTTTAAGTCTAACATCTTCAGTTTATGCTCAAGATATTACTCCATATGCTCCACCTCATTCACACTCACGGAAACTTACTGGTGGAAATGTAATGGGGCCAAGCATTTCAAGCCATAAAGTTAGAGTATATCAGAATGGTATTGTAAAAGAAGTTACGTGTACTACAAATACATATATGTATACAGAAAGTTATGAATGTACAGGATGTGGCGAACTTGGCGGAGATGCTTGGACTGAGGAAAGACATAGTGTTTCTCACTCATAATATTTCTCGTAGTTAAATAAAAGGGTAGGATGTGCTACTTAAGTAGCACATCCTACCCTTTTATTTTTTTAATATTCCATCACTTAAATTGGGTAATAGCATTGTCAATATTTACACCAATCTAATTTCTTTCGGATCAGCTTCTACTCTCTTTCATCAAAACAAACTTCTTTTCATTTTCTCCTATTAGACATTTAAAATCACTCCTATGTATTTTTTAATAATGGGTATTAGGGTATCACCTAAAAATTTAAATCGTATTAAATTGACGGCTCCTGGTATTTCCCGCACACATCCTAATAAAAAACACCCTACATGTTGTCTTATGTTCCATAAGATAACATGTAGGGTGTTTTTTTGTACTTTTAGATTAGTTAGTCATGGTTGGCCTAGAAGGTTTATTTTTCACCTGGTGGTGTAGCGACTAACCATTGTTGGTATTTTTGTGTTTCTGGTAGAATGTGTGAGTCATACCACATATAGAAAAATCTTTCTGCATTCGTATATATGTACCCATCTTGACTGTGGTCAGATGTATCATAAGGGTCTGCCATAATAATTACATCATCCGCTATCGTTTCTGTGCCCATTGTATCGTATCCTATGATTGTTCTCCAATGTCCACCAAAATCTATATTTTCAACCATGATAGGTGTATCATTTTTTAGTTTCTCAATAACAAAGTCTCTGAAAATCTCAGGTGTCGCAAAGCTATATCCTGTCTCATCAGCTTTCGTTAAACTTGATTCTACCTGCCATCCAATACGCTCAAAAAAGTGTACCATACCTGAGGTAGATGTCCCATATTCGCCTCTCTCATCTGCTATGCCTGCCTCTTGCTTGTTTGAGAAATTACGATCTTTATGTGTTTGCATAATGTCTGCAACCTCTAACTCATCATATTGAGTTTCTCCAAAATGATATAAAGTCATAAGTCCCGCTACTGCCCCACATGTATACTCTGTGGTTTGCTGATAGGTCTTGAACTTTGGTAATAAGGTCAAAGTCTCTGTACTTTTCATATTATAAAAATCAAATACAGGGAAGTATGGCGATTGTACCACATTTCCTAATCCATCATAGGATGAAGCGCCTGATTCTAAATGGTTATAGCCTTCAGGAAACGGAATGAGATTCTCTTTAGTCACCTTTGCATAAGTAGTCATTCCCATTAAACATGTTACTCCAAGTAATACAACTGATAATTTCTTTTTCAATTCTTTGTCATCTCCAATACAATTATATTTTTGTTTAAAATTTTCACTCATTTAAGATATCATAAATGAGTTGAAATTTCAACAGTTTTTTTATTACACCTTTACTCACTGTTTAGTATAAGTGTGACTTATTTTAACCGTTTTATTGTTTTTCTTTGCTTAATAAACCTTCTTTTCCTTTTTCGATACCTTCTTTAATACCTTCTTTAACACCCTCATCATGCAACAGTTTTCCAAGCTCAGTCATTTTAATTACCACCTTTACATTTTCGAGTTCTGCTCCACTTAAAAACTTATGAGCAAATGTATAAAGCATTGCTTGAACATCTGCCTTCTTACTCATAGGATAATCTTTCGATAGTTTAATGGCTTTAATAATTTTAGCTTCTTTTGAAAGTTCTTCACCCATTAGAGGCGTAAAATAAGTTCTAATTGCTCTTTGTCCGTCAATTTCTTATTCTCTAGAAGTTTGTTTTCTATGTCATTTAACACCATTGTAGCATCTTTATCAGCTAAACAAATAGCTCTTACATGATACTCATTAAATCCATTTACATAGCCTACTAAAGGGTCTTTAATGTCCCCTGAATAAATGACATATGTATAAACCTGCTTTTGGGTTTGCTGATATAATAATACATCTTAGAGATTGAATCTTACTAAGTCTAATATTCCCTTATCCGTGCTTTGAAATTCAAAATAGGTATATAAGTGTTGGCTTCAATGTGGCTCCTAGGTAAATTTGAAACCAACATCACAACTACATATCTTTCATCCACTATGCTTCACCTACGATAGAAAGCTTACAAGTAAGTGGGCAAGACAAGTCCTTGGGTACACCTGTTTGAACACAGAAACTTGCAGTAACAAGTCAATGAGCCCTCTATTACCAACAGTTTGCTCGTTACAATATGCTGTAGCAAGGTAAACCCTTTGCCTACTCCTTAAAGCTTGATGTCACAAGAAGCTGGATGAAATCTAAATTTTCTCTGTGAGGCTTTGCCACAAACACAAAACTAGCTTAAGTCTGTCATTAAAATGAGGGGGAATCGATTTGGGCTAGTTTTTGTGCGTTTATTGAATAATTTCTACTTTTATCTTTTATAATTTGCTCTAAATACTTCAAAATTCTCTTTTATTCCATCATTGTGGATAAGTAAAGGGAGGTGAGGGCGCAATAATAACTCACAAACTTTGTAATGGTGCTGGTATGTACCTTAACAGCAGAGTATTATCCCTACGGCTTGCTCTCGAATTGTATTTGAATTGTCGCGGTCGAGTAGACAAGAGGATTACTCCCCTTCCCCCTCACAGAACCGGACTTGCGGATTTCCCGCATCCAGCTCTTCATGTCATCATTCGCATTTTATCTGCTATCCTTTAAAGTTTTGTTTTCACAATATGCCTTCTCTTTGTAAGTTTTGTGTTTCCCTCTTCAAGGCCTATGACACGTTACGTCCTTCCCTCCATGAACATTACTTCACTTCTTCGGTACTACTACGTAATCCGACTAATTAGTTATTTTCTGACTTCCTTATTTATTCGTTCATCATACTCATCTCTGGGTATAAGAATAACTAATTTCTCCCCAGTTGACTGACATATAACAATGATTAGCGTGCTACACCCTGCGGCCCCGAGTAAGTAATCATCTTCTCACCTTAACGATGATGATTATGCTGTCTACACTTAACTCTCTCTGTCGCCAGAGACAGCCCAAGACTCGCTAATGGCTATTGGTTAGACTTTGTCATGCAGATTTTCCATTATGCTATATATGTCGCCCTTATCTTGGCGTACTACCTGGTACCATTACAAAAGTGTTAACTTTTGTTTGCTACTGGATTTACACTGCTGAATATATTCTTTCCAGATTCCTAATTTACTGATATTCATGTGGTAACCCCCTTTTGAGATAGCATACCACTTATAGTCTCTTTACACACGACGCCCTTTTATGTGGCACTTACATTCCACTTCTCCATTTCCCCTACTCCAGCAAACCCTGCAATACTTTTTTATTGGTTCATCTACTCAATCCTAAAACATAGAAAAGACACGGTATCAGTTTCCTCAACTAATACCGTGTCTTTATCTTTTTCACTATTTTCTCCTATAAGTTCTCTCAGAACTTATAATTCCATGGAGGTGACGGGAATTGAACCCGTGTCCGAAAGTCCATACATTGTGGTCTCTACCATCATAGTCACTGTTTTAACATTCCCTCCATGAAACGCCCAGAGACAGGCTGTTCACTTCAGTAGCTTCATAAGTACGGCTAGGGGGCAAAGCTTAGCCCTAGACGTGGCCCGCTGAGTCGGAGTCTCGTTCTAGGCTGCGGGAGACCTAGAGGAGACTAAGCTGCTTAGGCAGCTAATGCAAAATTATTATCTGCGTTTAATTTAAATGCCAGCTTTTAACGTAGACTCCGGCGTTCTACGGATGGCTGCCCCGACATACGTGACCCCCGTCGAAACCAGTGCACCCCCTTATTATGATAAGGGCACTTCTCTGAGAATACACATACTGTAAGGCAAAATTTGTCTTAGATGTTCTTGACTTTGAATTCACGCTCCGTTTGACGACGCATGTCTTTCTTGGCAATATCGTCACGTTTGTCGTGAGTTTTCTTACCTTTTGCAAGACCAATTTCTACTTTGACTAAACTTCCTTTGATGTATACTTTAAGCGGTACGATTGTCATACCTTGTGTGGAAATCTCACCGACAAGTTTATTGATTTCCTTTTTATGAAGGAGGAGTTTGCGTGTACGAAGGGGTTCTTTGTTAAAGATGTTCCCTTTCTCATAAGGATTGATATGCATATTGTAGATGAAGGCTTCTCCATCTTTAATACGGATAAAACTTTCCTTAATTGAGCCACTGCCTTGGCGGATGGATTTGACTTCTGTTCCAACCAGTACAATGCCCGCTTCAAACGTTTCTTCAATGAAGTAATCGTGATAGGCTTTTTTGTTTTGTGCAACAAGTTTATAGGCATTTGGATTTTTCGCCATGACTGTTCTCCCTCTTTTAAAATGTAGTGCAACTTCTATTATAGCATAACCTTATTATTTTTCAAGTAGTCTTCTTGATTCTTCCAAAACAATAGGAATCCAAAAACCAACTGCCTACCTTCCCTCTTAGAGTTTGAGACAGTTGGCCTTATTTTATACCTATTGCAGCTTAACTTTTAAATTTTATTACAACGCTTCAACTTTTCTATCATTAATTTGATGGCTGTATAGCTCACCTCTTCTGGCAATGCCTCTTTAATCGGTTTTAAAAGGGTGATACCCACTTGCATAATAGCTGCTTCTATCAAAGGTTCTTGTTCTGGTGTCATAAATTGATATAAATCTATGTCCAATCCTTCTTCTACGCATTTCACCAAGTGATTTTCTACTGTAAATCGCGTAAGTCCTCGCTCCTTGGCAATGTCTTCTAGGGCATGCCCTTCTTGATACATCATATAAGTCGCTAGGTGACTATCTTTTTTCACCTCTTTTTTAAGAGTATCCCCTAGGGTACTACTACTTTTTTCTTTTTTTACTGGTTTGATAAGTTCTGGCTTTTCGATTTGGTGCTCACTTACATAATTTTGAATGATGATTTCAAAGGCTTTACCATATTTCTCGTATTTAGCTCCACCTATCCCACTGATTTGAAGCATTTCTTCTTGAGTAGTTGGATAGTATTGACTCATCTCATTTAAAGTGGCATCTGAAAAGACAATAAACGGTGGAATGTGATAGTCCTCTGCCAATTTACTACGCAGTTGCTTAAGTTGGCTCATCAGTTCCATATCTAAAGGAAGCCTCTCTGCATCTTGTGCTTGCGCTATATCTTCTATACGAAGGGCAATGCGCATATTGACAGGTTGTTGCCCTCGAAGGACTTCATAACTTAGTGGTGCCAACCTTAAAATAGGAAACTTGTCCCCATCTAAAGCAATGTACTTTTCTGCAATCAGGAAAGACATCATCTCCTTAATCACTTCTTTGCTATAATCTCGCATCAGTCCATAGGTAGATAAGGTTTGGAAGCCAAATTGACGAATCTTTTGGGTATTGCCTCCTTTTAATACATCTATAACCAAGACCATTCCAAAGCGCTCACCCATGCGTTTGATACAAGATAGGATTTTCTGAGCTTCTATAGTAATGTCTTGTTGGGCAATCTCACTGTTACAGTTCCCACAGTGGTCACATAAGACAGTTGGCTGCTCGCCAAAGTAGCGTAAAATAGCATTTCTTAAGCACCCTTCTGTGTTACAGTAGTCCACCATCTGATTGAGTTTTTCATATTCTAGAGATAAATCTACCCCAAGTCCCGCATTTTCAATAAGTAGCCTATTGGTCATAATGTCTGAAGAAGCATACAAGAGGGTACAAGTAGATTCCACACCATCTCGTCCTGCACGTCCTGCTTCTTGGTAGTAACTTTCCATATTCTTCGGCATGTTGTAGTGAAGGACATAGCGAATGTTGGACTTATCAATCCCCATCCCAAAGGCATTGGTCGCAATCATGACTTGTGCCTTGTCAAAGAGGAAGTCCTCTTGGTTTTGTCCACGCTCATGCTCACTCAGCCCTGCATGATAGCGCACCACGCGTATCCCCTTGCTTAAAAGCTTCTCATAAAGAGCATCCACGGACTTACGTGTGGAGCAGTAAATAATCCCACTTTCTTCTTGATGTTTTTTCAAATAGTTTAAGGTGGCATCTAGCTTATGCTTAGGTCTTTCCACTTCAAAGTATAAGTTGGGACGGTCAAACCCTGTAGTCAGGGTATAGGGATTTTGAAGGCGTAAAAGGCTTAACATATCTTCCCTAACTTTTGGTGTTGCTGTAGCCGTAAAGGCACCAATCACCGGACGCTTCGGCAGGCTTTCAATAAATCTTGAAACACCTCTGTAGCTTGGTCGAAAGTCATGTCCCCATTGGCTCACGCAGTGTGCCTCATCAATAATGACATAGTCTAGGGGCAACTGCTCACATAAGCTTACAAAATCATAGGACTCTAAACGCTCTGGTGCCACATAGATCAGCTTATAGCGTCCTGCCTTGGCGCCTTCCATAACCTCGTTATAGGCATATGTACTGAGCGTACTATTAATAAGGGCAGCCTCTATCCCCATCTCTCTTAAGGCATCCACTTGGTCTTTCATAAGGGAAATTAGTGGGGAAACAACAAGACTTACACCACTCCCACAAAGGGCAGGTACTTGGTAACAAATAGACTTCCCAGCCCCTGTTGGCATAATACCTAGTACATCTTGTCCACTTATAAGGGCTTCAATAATTTCCGCTTGCCCTACTCTAAAACTACTGTATCCAAAATACTCTTTTAATATCTCAATTGGTTTCATCACTTTTTATCCTTTACACTAATCTCTTCATAATCATTATCTCTATCATACTATAATTTTTTCTTCAGTAGCTAGACTCTTTACATCTTTTTGTCATTTTATACAACTTCTTATTTATTAGGCATTCTGCGCATAAAGTATGTCCATTGTTTAGACTTAATTTACACATTAGTGTATAGAAATTCATCTTTAAAACGACTATACTAATAGGATATGTCAAAATTTTATATAAGGGGGCTATACTTTCATGCAAACTAATAATTCTAGATCCGAAAAACTAGGTACAATGCCCGTTGGAAAGCTACTGGCTAGCATGTCAATTCCGGCTATTTTCTCCATGTTGGTACAATCACTGTACAACGTCGTAGACAGTATCTTTGTATCTCGTATCGGTGAAGACGCCTTAACTGCTGTTTCACTTGCCTTTCCACTACAAATGCTTATCATTGCATTCGCCCTTGGGGTTGGGGTTGGCGTTAACTCACTCATTGCGCGTAAACTCGGTGAAGGGGACAAGGATGCAGCTTCTAAGACCGCTAGCACAGGCTTTTTCGTAGCCATTATGAATGCCATTGTATTTATGCTCATTGGGATTTTTGCTACGCGCTTTTTCATGGGCATGTTCTCAAATGATGCCTCAATTGTAGATATGGGGACTTCTTACTTACAAATTGTACTCATCTTCTCCTTTGGAATTTTTATTGAGATCACTTGCTCAAGAACCCTTCAAGCTACAGGGAATATGATTATCCCTATGTTCTCTCAGCTCATTGGTGCAGTAACCAACATCATCCTTGACCCGATTATGATTTTTGGGTTATTTGGCTTCCCAGCTATGGGAATTAAAGGAGCCGCCATTGCCACAGTTATTGGGCAAATTTGTGCCATGACCTTTGTACTTGTTATGTTCCATATCAAATCTCATGAGGTACATTTACAAATTCGTGGGTTCAAACTTAAGAAGGAATATGTGATTGATATTTATAAAGTAGGTTTCCCAGTGATCATCATGAATGCCATTGGCTCTGTGACAACGACTATCTTAAACGGTATTTTGATGGGCTTCTCCTCAACTGCTGTTGCCATCTTTGGCATCTACTTCAAACTTCAATCTTTCGTCTTCATGCCAGTGTTTGGCCTGACACAAGGTGCTATGCCTATCTTAGGTTATAACTTCGGTGCCAACAACAAAAAACGTTTTATGCATACCTTAAAATTGACACTTTTAACTTCTTTCATCATTATGTCTATTGGGACAGCTATCTTCTGGTTACTTCCAGCTGAGTTACTTGCCCTCTTTGATGGAAGTCCTGAAATGATTCAAATGGGTATTTACGTTCTACGTATCCTTAGCCTTTGCTTCATTCCAGCAGCTATTGGGATTACCCTATCTACTATGTTCCAATCTATTGGACACGGTTTCAAATCCCTTGTTATGTCTCTTTTACGCCAGCTTGTACTCATCATTCCATGTGCATGGTTATTTGCGACTTTCATTGGTCTAGATGCTGTATGGTTCTGCTACCCTATTGCAGAGATAGTATGTGCAGTAATCTTTATGCCACTTGCTGTAGTTGTAGTCAAGAAAACTTTTGAAAATAGAACAACTGAAATACTTTAATAGACAAATACCCTTTTCCTTAAATTTTAGGAAAAGGGTATTTGCCATATTGTAGACGTTACAACTTTATTCTTACCTGTATTTTTGGCTTCATATAAGGCTTTATCTGCACAGGCAATACCTTGTGCAAAAGGCAATTGATCTGAATAGATGGTTTTTAGTCCTATGCTTATTGTCACCTTCACCTTTTCTCCCTCGTCTGTGCGAATAGGCAACCCCTCAACACATCTTCGAATTTTTTGGGCAAAAGCTTCTGCCTCCTTTTCATCCATCCCCGTTGCTACACCTAGGAATTCTTCCCCTCCATAACGTCCAACTACACCTTTACACCTTATAGATTGCTTAAGTATTTGTGCTACTTGAGCCAGTACTTTGTCTCCCATCTGATGCCCATAAGCATCATTAATCTTTTTGAAATCATCTATATCTACCATCATGAATGTACATGTTTGCATCTTTTGAGACTTTTCGTATAGAATTCGGCTTCTTCTAAGCAATTCTTTTCGGCTAAAAATTTGTGTTAAGTTATCATACTGAGCATCATATTCTGCTTTCTGATATAACCTTGCATTCTCTAGTGCAATGCCCATATAGCTCCCTATCATCTTCAAGGTAATACTATCTTTGGTTGTATATTGGCGAGGGCCTAAGTGCTCCATTTGGATTACACCTATTAGTTGGTCACTAAACACTATAGGTACACAAATCACCGATTGTAAAACCTCTCCTTTTTTGGAGCGTTCATATTGTGTACAATAGCTATCATACTCTTTGTCCATCTCATTAATCAGTACTTCTACCTTACTCTTAGTACAATAATGGATTAAGCTATCTGCAAGAATAGGCTCTCTCTTAGAATTTATGGCTTCTCCTTCTTCCATTCTTAGCCTATACTCAACTGTCTGGTTCATTTCATTTTGTAAGACTACTTGCAAACGTGTAAAAGGCATAAGCTCTTTTATTTCTTCTTCAACAACTTTTAAAATGGCTTCTTCACACAACTTAGATGTCAACTTTTGACCCATGTTGTATAAATGTTTGTTCTGATAATATAGTGTTTTATAGACCTCTACCTCTTTTGCCTCTTGCATGAGTTCAAGTGTTGCATCTAGCTGGATCGTTTTATTTGCAATGATTGTTTGGTCTATTTTTGCATACTGCTCAAAATATTGTGCAACTTTATTTATATTCCCTTGCTTTGCATGAGCCGTTCCTAATCTATAACATACTTCCTTCAGCATCTCACCTGCAACACTCTGTGCCTCTACTAAGTGCTCAAGCATAGTAATACCTTTTTCATAGTGCCCTATTTCTAAATACAAGCTCCCAAGTTTGAGTTCTAGATAGGTCTTATTCCTTAAATTGTTATAGGCATCTGCATAGATAATTCCTTGTTGGAAAGATTGTTCTGCAAGTTCGTACTTCTTCTCCACTTCATATAATTCACCTTCTAGTTGAAAAATACTATCTAGCATATGAGGTGCATATTCTTTTGCTAGGGCATAAGCTTTTGCGGCATATTTTTGTACTTGCTCCATGTTCCCAATAAAACACTCACACTCTGCACGATTAATATATAAAATAATTTCCCTATCTCTATTGTTAAAACAACCATAAAGTTCTACTTGTTCGAGTAGCTTAATAGCTTCTCCAAGTTCTCTTCGCTCCATATAAACTAAAGCCATATTCACCTTTGTTGTTGTCAACAATGATTCTTGCGTACACTTCTCCCCGAGCTCTAACGCAGTGATGCTCCACTTCAATGCTTCATCTAAGCGTCCCATTTGTGCATAGAAACCAATTAAAGTATTAGCAATACTTAACTGTCCTTCTATATTTTGTTGTTGTTCAAATAACGCATACCCCTTTTCATGTAACACAATGGCTTGCTTGCGCTTACCTTGTGCGTCCATGTTCCATGCTAAGCAATAAATAATCCAGGGATATGCCTGATCTAACTGAAATTTTGTTGCCACTTCTATCAATGCTTCTAGGAACACTCGTGCTTCCTCTATATTCATTTTTTGTATATCTTTAAGTAGATTTTTTGCATAGTCTTGATTTTCTCTTAACTTGTGGGGTACTTGCATCAAATCTTCTATTTTCATATCATTCTCCTATTTTTCTTATTCCAATAACAATACTCTACTTTTATATTATAATACAAATTCATTTAAAATATATAATTAGTCTCCAAAAAATTTAAATAAAAAATGTGTCTTTAGAAAAGACACATCCTCTTATTGTTTTGGTACGCTTCTTAAGCTCTCATAAGCATTTTGAATATTTACTAGCTCATCTTCTGTAAACTTCTTTGAAATATATCTTGCTTGTTCAATACGTTTAAGCGATTTCTCTACTTGCTCTTCAAATATTTCAATCTCTCTTATATCTCTACCTTTTGCTACATTTACTCTTCTGCGAGTACTTAATATATCTTTAACGATTTGTTCTTTATTCATTTGATAGAAGTCTCCTTATTTTGTCCATTTCCTGTTCTATCTTATAAAAAATCCTAGGTTTTGTAAACCCTAGACCACTACTTCTACAATTTATTGATTACTTTTTGTATATGTGTGATATACACTTGTCTTGTACTTAGATAACTTCCCAATCCTTTTTGAACCACTTTGACTTGCTTATCTAGGGCTTCTAATCCACTTTTGAAAGACGCTTCCTGGTCACCCATCACATCTTTTAAAATATGCATACCTGCAACTAACATAAAGGGTACGATGGTAACCGTATCATTTTTAAAAGGCATCTGATGCAAGTTACATCTATCTTCTAATGTAGTTACCATACAGTTTAGCATGGTTGCATCAAGCATCTCTTGTAAGTAGGCATAAGAAACATGTGCCTCATGGGTTGTACCATGACCTAATAGAAGAATGTCTGTATCTAGACCTTGATATGTTGCTTCTATTTCTTTCACAACGCTCTCGTAATCCTTTTGTGTACTCAAAAGGGCCTTCCCTACAGCCACTTTCATCTTGGTTCTCTGTGCCTTATCCACCTCTTGCTCTATCACTTTTTCTTCACTCGTGCCCTCTAACTTTTCCTTACACCTTATGTTAGATGCGAGAATTACTTCTTGTAATCTGTCAACTTGAGCTCCTTCATGATATTGGTTTCTGAGTGCTAAAAGCTTATCATACTCTATCCCTTCTATTAAAAAGAGTGGCTGAATAACGACTTTTGTATAGCCTTCTTGTTTAAGCTGTTCCATTGTCTCATCAGGTGACAAAATCTTTAAATTATACTCTGAAAGTAAACGCTTTCTTAAAAAACTTGATGAAAAACTTTCATGTACATCCCAATCTGGAAAAGCTTCTTGAATAGCCTGAATACAAGGATCTATGCTTTCCTTTTTTTGTTCTAAGTAACTCGTTCCAAAACTAACAACCAAAATAGCTTTTTTCATATGCCTTAAGCTCCTTTATGTCTAACATTGCAAGATGATTTAAGATTTTTTTCTTTTCTCCTTCGTCTGCTACTTTTTCTAGTACTTTGCTACGCAAACGCCCATGTATTTGTATAAGCTCCTCGTAAGAGGCATCATACTTTTCTTCTAACTCTTGCTTGATTCTAGCTGCAAGGGAAGGACTTGCACCACCTGTCGAAACTGCAATTACCAAATCCCCTCTTTTGAACGTAGAAGGCACGATGAAACTTGAAAGTTCCTTATTATCGACTACGTTGCAAAGCTTATTGGCACGTTTACAAAAAAGTCCAATGGCATAGTTAGTCTTCTGATCATTAGTAGCCGCCACTACTAAAAAACTATTGGCACAGTCACCTTCTTCGTAGTATTTGTAAATGAGATTCACATCATGTCCTAACGCCTTAAATTCTGGGATAAAACACGGTGCAATTACATGTACCTCACATTCCTCCTTACAAAAAGCCATAGCCTTACGATAAGCAATTTTACCCCCACCTACAATCGTTACCTTCTTGCCCTCTAAGTTCAAACATGCTGTGTACATCTTATTCCCTCTCCCTTTATTTAGCTTTATTTACCTATTTTTATTTTACCACACTCATTGCATACATTCTATCTTCCATGCCTTGTTTACTCCTTTATCACTCTATCCACAAGCAAAGGATATTGTATACAAGTAGTGTGCTCGTTTTCATCCAATTTCCTTATTAATTTGAAAATTATTTTGTTGTTTTAAAAACTATATTGTTGTATAACTATAAGAAACTATTCTTATTTAATAAGAAGCAAAATGAAGGAGATTTTAACATGAGTATTTCAGGTGAACGTGCTTTTTCCCTTTTACAAAAAATTGGTTTCATTCGTTGTAGTGGAACTGCTGAGGAATTACAAGCTGCCCATATTCTTTTAGATGAGCTTAAGTCTTTAGGTTTAGAATGCACCCTCGAGGCTTTCAAAGTTCATAACTACACCATCAAAAAAGCAACTTTAGAGGTATTAGAGCCTTATCAACAAACTTATGAAGTGACAGGTCTTGGGCTTTCAGGTAATACCCCTGCTGATGGTCTTGTAGCTGACTTCAAATACATCCAACAAGCAAGTGATATGGACTTATTAGACGCTAAAGGCAAAGTAGTCCTTTTAAATGGCGGCCTCACTGTAGAAGTCTATGAACGCCTCTTCAAAGCAGGTGTTGCAGGGATTATCGCTTACAGTGGTACCGTTATTGATGACCCAGCTCTTACTGACCTTCAAGTACGTGCGATCCGTGCAAAGCACTTAGAAGTTGGACAAATCCCAGGTGTTACCCTTCGTGCTAGTGATGCCTTTGACATGGTTAAAAACAAAGCAACTAAAGTACGTATGGTGCTTGAACAAGATGACTATGAAGTTGATTCTCACAACGTGTATGCAACCCTCCAAGGAACCGATTACCCTGAAGAAGAAATCGCCTTCATGGGACACTACGACAGTGTACCTTTTAGTACAGGTGTCTATGACAACGGTGCAGGCTCTGTGATCTTAATGGAACTTGTACGCCACTATTTAGCACATCCACCCAAACGCACCCTTCGCTTCATGTGGTTTGGTTCAGAAGAAAAAGGTTTACTTGGTAGCAAAGCTTATGTGGCAACTGCCGAAGAAGATGCGCTCAAAGCTATTAAACTTGGCATTAACGTAGATGTAGCAGGCCCTATTATGGGTGAAGACCGTGCTATTGTCACAGCAGACAACAGCTTATGTACCTATATTGAGTACCTTGCAAAAGAAGTAGGCTTCTCTATTGCTGTAAAACAAGATACTTATTCTAGTGACTCTATTCCCTTTGCAAACAAGGGCATTCCTTGCGTCAACTTCTGCCGTTTTGGCTCACCAGGTTGTGCTATGATTCACTCACGCTACGACATCTTAGACTACTTATCTGGAGAATCTCTAGAAAACACAGCACGCTTTGTACAAACATTTAGTGACCGTGTTATCAATGCACCACTCTTCCCAGTAGAACAAAAGATGCCAGCCAATATGGTAGAAGCTGTAGATAAATACCTTCAAAAGAAAAAATCTGACACAAAATAATTGACCTAAAAAAAAGCAGAAAGTCTTACTCGACCTCTGCTTTTTCTTTTATTCTCTAATATTTTCCACCCTCAAACTCATATAAATAGCGTCTAAAAAACTCTATTATGAATTTTTTATCTGGTATAACTTCTTTTATTACCCTTTCACTGGTGGCATAGGCCATTTCAAAATCTGCTTGTGTAATAATTCCCTGGT
This sequence comes from Niameybacter sp., assembly GCF_036655075.1. Taxonomy (NCBI): domain Bacteria; kingdom Bacillati; phylum Bacillota; class Clostridia; order Lachnospirales; family Lachnospiraceae; genus Niameybacter; species Niameybacter sp. The sequence continues at coordinate 14,733 of NZ_JAVVQU010000031.1, forward strand.
CTCGTGCTCCTTCCAATTCATCTTCATCTAATATACGCAACTTAAAGTCACTGGTCATCACCACATCTAAATAAAGATCATCAAAATAAGGAATCCCTACTTCGTTTATGCCAGTAGACTTAATCATATCAAAGTACCATTCTACGAAGTTTCCCTCTTGGTCAAACACCACATTGGCACACCATTTTTCATGATCTGGTAAGAAAATCAACCCTTTGTATCCATCATCACAAAGACATACATTTTTTCTATCTTCGTAATCTACTACTAACTTTTGCTTTACTGTATCAATCTGAATAAAAGAAATATACCCCTCAAATACATCTTCTATATGTTTAAATTCATAAGTATAACGGTCTAGCCATGTCCAATTGCGTCCATCTAAAAATTTTCTTTTCATCTTCTACTCCTAGTCATTAAAATTATATTTTCTTCTAAATTCTATTGGAGAACAGCCTTCATAAGTTTTAAACTTAAGGCAAAAGTAACTGGTATCATGATATCCCACTAACTCTCCTATTTCTTTCACTTTCATCTGCTCTCTTGTAACCAAATACTCTTTAGCTTTTTGGATACGCATTTGGTTGAGATAGTCAAATGGCTTACTCCCATAGATATCTTTAAATAGTCTACACAAATAATATTTGGTCACCCCAATTTGTTCTGCTAGTTGCTCTAGTGTAATATCGTCCCTATAATGCTGTTCCATATAATCAATAACAGGACTGAGCCTATCATAGGTTTTACTTTTCCCTTCATTTTGATACTGCAACCTATGCTGTTGCATGTAGACTATAAGCTCATACAATTGTAGTGAAGCCTTCAACATACTTTCTCGTCTATAGGATGCTGTATTTAACGTATAAAACAACTCTTTATACCGCTGCTTGACCTCCCCTTCTCTTTCTAAGTTAAGTATAAGACTAGACCCTACTTCTAAATAGTTCATCAAGCTTTCTACTTGGTCTCCATTAAAAGTAATCCATGTAGTCTTCCATCGTTGGGTTAAGCTTTCATAGGTATGAGGCACATTTTTCTTGAAGAAAAAAGCCATCCCTTTTGAAATGGTATAGCTTTGCCCTTCTACAGTAAAGATCCCCTCTCCCTCTAAACAATAAGACCATTGATAATCTTCATATCCTTCGTCTCTTGTCACACCATTTTCTTCATAGTCCATCCCTATACCTGTTATATAGAAGGGGAGCTTCTCCATATCTTTTGTTACAATCGAAAACATAACTTGTGCTGCCATTCTCTTCCCCCGTTCAATATTTTTATATTTTTTGCAATATCCTTAGATTTACTTATATTTTATCTCTACTTATAATTTTATTATATATTAATATTTTTTCATATACATAACTATTATTTTCTATATAAAGGAGTTCACTATGCATTCTCAAACACCACTTCAGCCTGAATGGCAAAATCCAACACTGCTTCAAATTAACCGTGAGCCTGCTCGTGCTTACTACATTCCTTTCGGAACATGTGAGGACGCTTTAGCTCATCACAAAGGCACTTCCCCTTACTACAAACTTTTAAATGGTACTTGGAAGTTTAGCTACTACGATACTTATATTGATGCACCTAATAATTTCCATGACGTAGACTACTGTAGTGAAGATTGGGCATCTATTCCTGTACCTTCTAACTGGCAACTTCACGGATATGACAAACCTCACTATACTAATGTCAACTATCCTTTCCCTGTAAATCCTCCTTATGTTCCAAACGAAAATCCTGCTGGTCTCTACATTAAGGAATTTACACTTCCTACGAAATGGGATGGACAAGATGTGTTCATTAATTTTGAAGGGGTTAATGCTTGCTTCTACATTTGGCTTAATGGTACTTTTATAGGCTATAGCCAAGGGACACATTTACCATCTGAATTCAACCTAACCGATTCCCTGGTAAAAGGTACTAATAAACTTGCTATCAAAGTCCTTAAATGGTGCGATGGTAGCTACTTAGAAGACCAAGACTTCTATCGTCTTTCTGGAATTTTTAGAGATGTCTATCTCTTAGCCCGTTCACCACTTCATGTACGTGATTTCTTTGTCAAACCTACATTAGATGCAACTTACACAAATGGAACTTTAGATGTAAGTGTGGCATTTAGTGCGCCTTTTGAAGGAAGTTTTACAGCTTCTTTATTTGACGCAGACCACCATCTTGTAGCAACTACTACTTGTAGCCAAACACAATTTACATTTGATCTTCCTAATGTTAACAAATGGACTGCTGAGACACCTTATCTGTATACTTTAGTTCTTGAACACAAGGGGGAATACATTCCTACTCAAGTTGGCTTTAGAACACTTGAAGTGGCTCCAAATGGTGCCTTCTTAGTTAATGGCGTAGCTGTTAAGCTTAAAGGGGTTAACCGACATGACTCTCATCCAGATCTTGGTCATTATACACCTATGCAACATATGATAGACGATTTACTCATTATGAAGCGTCACAACATCAACACAGTTAGAACGTCTCACTATCCAAATGCACCAGAATTTTTAAGACTTTGTAACCAATATGGATTATATGTAGTAGATGAATCAGACCTGGAAACACATGGTACGCAAGCCGCTATCAACTGCAACATCTTAAGCAATGACCCTGTATGGAAAGATGCTTATCTAGAGCGTGTAATACGTATGGTAGAACGCGACAAAAATCACCCTTGTATCATTATGTGGTCACTAGGCAACGAATCCTTCTTTGGTACCAACCATATAGCTATGTCTGAATGGACTAAAAATCGTGATACGAGTCGCCTTGTACATTATGAAGGGACTGTTCACTTTAGAGGCCAGACAGCAATAGGTTGTGAAGAAGAAAAAGTTCATCCTTGTGTAGATATTGTAAGTTATATGTATGCTTCTCAAGAAGATCTCATTGCAGAAAGTGAAGTAACCAACGACAGCAGACCTTATTTTCTCTGTGAATATAGTCATGCTATGGGTGTAGGCCCTGGTGACTTAAAATCTTACTGGGATTTATTCTATCAACATCCTCGCCTTATCGGAGGCTGTGTATGGGAATGGTGTGACCACTCTGTACGTCAAAACGATGGCAACCAAGACTTCTTCGTCTATGGCGGCTACTTTGAGGAATTCCCTCACGATGGTAACTTCTGCGTAGACGGATTAGTAAGTCCAGACCGCAAGCCTCATACAGGACTTAAAGACTATAAATATATTATTCAACCTGTACATCTAGAAGGTAGCGACTTAGCCCACGGACTTATTACCCTTATCAACCGTTATGACTTCTTAGACCTTAGTACACTCCAACTTGAGTGGACCATTACTAAAGATGGCGTGATCTATGAAACAGGCATTGTAAGCGACCTATGCATCGCTCCACATGCAAGTCATACTTTACAACTTGGCTATACACTGCCTACTAAGGTAGATGGGGACTTCTTCCTTAACTTAAGCTTCGTACAAAAAGCTGCAACACCATGGGCAGAGCGTGGCTATGAAGTTGCCTTTAGCCAACTTGAGCTTGCAACTGCCTCTTACCTTGAAGTAGCTGTGACTGATTCTCTTCAAGTAGAAGAAGATGCACGCTACATCACCTTCACTGGAGATGCATTCAATTACCGCTTCAATAAGTTCTGTGGTAGCTTTGAAAGTCTTCAAACAAATGGGGTTGAACTTCTAGCAAATTGTCCAGAACCTTCTATCTGGCGTGCACCTACAGACAATGATCGTAACATTCAACATGGTTGGTACCATCAAATGATGCACTGTGCAACACCTCATGTGTATCAAGTTGCACTCGTTGAATCCACTCCTGAGTATGCGGCACTTCAAGTAGCCTACGCTCTTGGTGGCCCCTCTGTACGTCCACTTCTTGAAGGTACGACAACTTATAAAGTTTGGGCAACAGGTGAAATCCAAGTGGCTATGCATGCAGATGTACGTGAGAACTTCGAAGTTCTTCCTCGCTTTGGACTAGAACTCCATATGCCTGCAGGTAACGAGCATGTTTCCTACTTCGGTATGGGCCCTGGTGAAAACTATGTAGACCTTTGCCATAGTGCCTACATGGGACGCTTTGATACAACAGTAAGTGCCCTTTATGAGCCTTACATTAAGCCACAAGAATGTGGTAACCATACAAAAGTACGTTGGGCAACTATTGCTAGCAATACAGGTGTTGGTTTAATGATTAAAGGGGATGACAGCTTCAACTTCAGTGCACTACACTACACGTCACAAGATTTCACCACTACTGCTATGAGACATCAGCTTAAACCTAGAAAAGAGACAATCCTTCATATTGACTATCGCCAAACAGGTATTGGTTCTAACAGCTGTGGTCCTAAGCTTGCCCAAGTTCATGCTTTTAGTGAAAAAGAAATCAACTTCAACTTCTCTATTATGCCGATTTGGTTAGAAAACATTCCTGCTCAAGTGGCATACCGTATACGTCCAACGGTATAAACTGTATCCTATGGATATGATTAAAAAGAGGCCCAATGTTTTGGGCCTCTTTTTGTGTCTATCTATTTATTATATTATATTATTTTACCTTTAGCCAATTCCACCGTATGCTACACCTAATACAATAACAATAAGGGTTACACCAACAAAAATGTATTTACCAAATGGAATAAAAGCTTTTGGAACAGGTCTTTTTGCACCTTCATTAATGGCTACTAATACTTCTTTTGGATCTAATAAGTAGAAGAACACACCTGTCACAATTAAGGCTGCTACTGGTGATATAACAATAGTCACAAGGTCTGCAAACTGTCCAAAGTATGCACCATTAGTCGCAAGTGGGAGTGCTAATACAAAGCTGATCGCTCCAATCACACTACAAGCTTGTATACGTGTTCTCTTAGTCCATGTCATAAAGGCTTCCATACTTCCTTCTAACATGTTCACAGAAGAAGAAATCGCTGCAAAAATAATACTTAAAAAGAATAAAGTACTTAGTATATTTCCATATGGCATTGCTTGGAATACTTGTGGTAAGGTAATAAAAAGTAGTGAAGGCCCTGCTGCTGGGTCTAATCCAAAGGCAAATACCGCAGGCATAATCATAAAGGATGCTAAGAGTGCTGCAACTGTATCAAACAAGGCAGTACTTAATGCTGCACTTGGGATGTCAAACTTCTTACTAATGTAACTCCCGTATACGACCATCCCACATCCATTAAGGGATACTGTAAAGAATGCTTGTCCAAGAGCCATGACCCATGTCTCCGCATTGAATAAGTGTGACCACTCTGGTGTAAGTAGGTATTTAACCCCTTCCATTGCACCTGGAAGTGTAATCCCACGGATAGTAAGTAAGATGAAAAGCCCAAATAAGATTGGCATAATCCATTTATTTAATTTCTCAATCCCTTTTGTAACACCTAATGAAACAATTACAACTGTTATCAATATAGCTAAGAAGAAGTAAGGCACGCTACTTGTAGTGCCTGAAAAACTATCAAAGAATGTAGTTGGGTCAATGATCATAAGCTCCCCTGACACACTCATCATAAAGTATTTTAAAATCCACCCAATAACAACACTGTAAAACATTAAAACACCCATCAGCCCAATAGGTGGTATAAGACCCACGACCTTGCCACCCTTTAAGCCACGTCTTTTAAAAATCTCTGTAATGCCTGTGTACGACCCACCTTTAAAATGACGTCCAAAGGCAAACTCAATGATAAGTCCCGCTGATCCTAGTACAAACACAAAAATAAAGTATGGAATTAAGAATACTGGACCTCCATAAGCCCCTAATCTGTAAGAAAACATCCAAATGTTTCCTAGTCCTAACGCTGCACCTACACAAGATATAACAAATCCAAATTTGTTTGAAAAACTTTCTCTCTCTTTCATATTATCCTCCCTGTTGTTTCGTTATTTTTATTTTGAAATATAAAAAAGCAGACCACATAGTGAACATCTATGTGACCTGCCTCTCATTTCTATAACGAAACGGCCACATAGACTGTCTATGTGGCCTGCTTTAATCTCATGCAAACTAAGCCATCATAGATACAACGCTTGTTGGAAGCTTGTACCTATGATGAAATCTCTCATATCATAAATACAAACTTATCTATAATAGCCATAATAAAAGTTATTAAGTTTTACTGGGTTAAATTTAGTAGTTAAGTTCATCTTTATTCTCCTATAAATAATATTATTTTAAATTGTACTGTATGTTTTAGATAATGTCAACTATTAATTCTAAACCTTACTATTACGTCATTTTTCTTACTTACATTTTTGTCACCTTTTTGTTATTTTAAGCTATGTCTCTTTATACTCAAAACCTTTATACTAAGGTCATACAAAAAAAAGATTATAAGGAGCTTACACATGAAAACACTCAATGCTTTTCAGATTAAATTATTCATGATTTTCATCATGTTTTTAGACCATCTTCACTTTATTCCTGGTCTTATTCCACCTCAACTTAACATAGTCATTCACTTAGCAAGTCGCTGTGTATCTGTATGGTTTGCCTACATCGCTGTAGACGCTTTAAGATATACAAGAAACCGTTGGAAATATAACTGGCGTATCCTAGGCTGGGCAATCTTTATGGCTATTGGCAACATGATTCTGGGCAGTATTTTTGCAGCAAGACATATCTATATTTCAAACAATATTTTTCTAACTTTAGCTCTTGGTGTCTTTTGTCTTAATATACTAGACTACTTTAAGACACGTACTTCACTTCCAAAACTGGTTCCTTATTTACTTGTAGGACTTCTAACCTTTTTAGGCATGTACCTCACAGAAGGTGGGATGGTAGTTATTCCATTTATGCTCATTACATCTGCTTGGTGTGATAAGCCTAAGACAAGAAATATCCTTTACTGGCTTTTTGCTGCTGTGTTGTTACTGATGTCTTATGCACCTTATGACACACTCTCTAGAACCATTGAAATGCTCCTATACAACTGTGATTGGTTCTTCATCTCGGTTTTACCTTTTATTGCACTCTACAGCGGAGAAAGAGGGCCAAATACACCTTTTACAAAATACTTCTTTTACATTTTCTATCCTGCCCATATTTGGTTGTTAGCTACTCTAGGCTTCTTACTAAGCTAACATTTGCTAAAATCAAAGGGCTATCACCCTATTTCTCACCTAATAACTTTCTAAGCACGTTAGGAACGTTCACCCTTTCAAACTTGAATAAAACATTCCTAATATGTAATAAGAGCGCCCCCTTGGGCGCTTTTTTACTTGTGTTTAAAAAATACTCAAATCTAGCCGATCAGCAAGGTAGGCTAGCATCTCAACACCGCCTACAGAATTGCCTTTCTCATCGAGCGCTGGACCATATACGCCTATGCCCAACTTATTAGGAACTGCAGCAAGGATACCACCACCCACTCCTGATTTAGCAGGTATACCTACTCTTACAGCAAATTCTCCTGAGGCATCATACAACCCACAAGTTGTCATAATGGCCATGACCATCCTACATATGGTCTTAGGAATTAATTGTCTATGGGTCTTAGGGCATAATCCATTGTTACTATAAATTGCTCCGATCCTTGCAAGGTCTTGGCAGGTCATCTCTATAGAGCATTGTTTAAAGTAAACCTCAATTAAACTTTCTACATCTCCTTCAATAACACCACTACTTTTCATAAAGTAGGCCAAAGAGCGGTTTCTATCACCTGTTTTGATCTCTGATTCATACACTTCTTGATTGATATCCACCTCAGGATTATCAGACAACAGTTTTGCAAATTCTAGGATCCGCAAGATTTGTTCTGTTCCATTCTTTCCATGTATTAAGGATGTGGTCGCAATAGCTCCCGCATTAATCATAGGATTAAGAGGTTTTTGAAGATGCTTAAGCTCCAATCTCACAATAGAGTTGAAAGGGTCTCCCGTAGCTTCTACGCCTACTTTCTTAAAAACTTTTTCACAGCCCTTATCCATTAAAGCTAAAGTTAAAACAATCACTTTAGAAATACTTTGAATGGTAAATTTCTTATCATAGGCACCTACACCATATCCTTTGCCATCTAATGTTTTGATGTAAATCCCTAAATCAGATTGAGATGATTTGTGTAATTCTGGTATATAGCTTGCAACCTTTCCTATAGGTGTATATTGTTTCCCGTATTCAAGTGCTTGCTGCAATATTTTTTCCATAGTTCCTCCTGCATGCATATCCTAAAAATAGTCTAACCTTAGTTTACGCTTCTATTATAGATTCTAACCCCAATGTCCTAAATCTTTAATACATTAACAGCAGTTATTCACGCGTTCTAATTTCTTCTATTTGCCTCACCACATTGTCTGGAAGTATATCTATCAAGTGGTTACGTTCTTTAGGTTGTCTAACTTGGTATTCTTCCCAATACTTTTTCGCCGTGACTTCCATTTGTTCGTATAACTCTCTTGCAGACATTAAGTAGCAGCCTTTTCCCCTTGTGATAATCTGTTCTGTCCCATCTGAAGTTGCTACTGTAATACGATATTTGCTTGCATGTTCGTGGGCAAACTTTTCAATAAATTGATCAGCTGTCTCTGCTTCTTTTGTATAGACCACACGGATATTGTGATAATCATAAATTTCGGTCAAATGCCCTTCTACTCGGTAAGCATCAAACACTACCATCACATAACATTTATGATACCCTTGATAATTGCACAATAAATCTAAAAGTCTATCTTTGGCTGCATCAATATGTGTATCTGCCACTTGCTTTAATGCCTCACATCCAAAAATAACATTATAGCCATCTACTAGCAGATACTCCTCTTTATTTATACTATGACTATGTGCTGTACGAATAATAGGCATTTGTACAGCACAAGCTTTTCGCTTCACAACACCTTTATTAGAAGTATAACCATTCTTCTGATTGGCATAAAAAGTACGGTTCAAAATACTATCAATTTCCTCTATACCAATACTGTCTTCTTCCCAATAAATTTCATTAGAGCGTACTACTGTATCTTCAACAGTTGCTTCTAACTTGCGATTTTCTATATGCATATAGCTTGTGACTTGGTCCCACGCAACTAAGAAGCCACTTCCATGTGCACAAAAAACAGAACCTGTTGGATGATCTATATCTTGTTCTGAATCATACCCTATCGTTACTATGACTTCCTCAGAATTATGGCATGGCTCATAGCCTTTTAAACTACAAAATAGTCTTCCAAGTCCCTTGCTATAGGCGATGACATCTTTTTGATAATCCCTCATAGTCACTACAGGTGCCACACCAGTTAAAATAGCTTGTCCATCCTCCATATGCGGTGGATCAAACCTGCCATGCATCTTTTCAATATCCATCATAGCTCTACCTATCAAGTGCTCTGGCACTTCAAGTCTAAAGGCATAAAAAGGCTCTAGCAACATAGACTGTGCCTGTTTTAGGCCCTGCCTTACTGCACGGTAAGTTGCCTCTCTAAAATCTCCACCTTCAGTATGCTTATTGTGTGCTCTTCCTGCTACTAAAGTAATCTTCATATCCGTTATAACCGAACCTGTTAATACCCCTTTATGTTCCTTTTCTTCTAAATGGGTAAGTACCAATCGCTGCCAACTCTTACCAAAGTCATCTTCACTACAATCTACATCAAATTGTACACCACTTCCCGTAGGTAGTGGCTCCATCAAAAGATGTACTTCTGCATAGTGGCGTAAAGGCTCAAAATGTCCTACGCCTTCCACTACATTGGTAATAGTTTCCTTGTACACAATATTACCTGCACCAAAGCTTACCTCAATCTCAAATCTTTCATAAATTATATGTTGTAATATTTCAATTTGAACTTTTCCCATAATCTGTGCTTGAATTTCTTGTAGCACTTCGTCCCAGACAATATGAAGCTGTGGGTCTTCTTCTGAAAGCTGTAATAGTTTGGGTAAGATCGCTGCGGGGTCACACTTATCAGGTAGTATAATCTGATAAGTAAGTACAGGTTCTAGAAGTGGTCCTCTCGTTGCCTCTTCATTTCCTAAGCCCTCTCCAGGGTATGTCTTTGTAAGACCTGTTACTGCACAGACTGTTCCAGCTTCCACCTCACCTACTGACTCAAACTTATTGCCTGAGTAAATACGAATTTGATTGACCTTCTCTTCCTGCTTAGTCAATACAGACCTCACCTTTAAGCTTCCACCTGTAATCTTCATATGCGTGAGCCTATTCCCCTGGTCATCTCTTGCAATTTTAAAGACCTTCGCACCAAATTCATTAGCATATGTAGGTACTTGGGTATACTTACTTATGCCTTTCATAAATTCTTTGACACCCTCAAGCTTTAAGGCTGATCCAAAGTAACAAGGAAATACTTGTCGCCTACCAATCAATGCCCCAATAGCCTCTACTTCAACATGCCCTGTCGCGAGATACGTATTGAGTACCTCTTCATCACACATGGCTACATTTTCATCAAAAACGTCGCTTTGCTCATTTGAAAAGTCTATACAACCTTCATCTAAACGTCTTTTCAGTTCCTCTAAAAGCTTGTCCTTATCTGTCCCATCTTGATCCATTTTGTTGATAAATAAAAAAACTGGAATTTTATATTTAGAGAGTAAGCGCCATAACGTCTCAGTATGTCCCTGTACGCCATCTGCGCCACTAATGACTAAAATTGCATAGTCTAGCACTTGTAATGTACGTTCCATTTCTGTAGAAAAATCTACATGTCCTGGTGTATCTAATAAAGTCATTAAGATATCCCCAATTTCCATCACTGCTTGCTTAGAGAAAATGGTGATACCCCTTTGTCTTTCTAATTCATACGTATCTAAAAAAGCATCTCTTTTATCCACTCGCCCAAGTTTTCTAATCTTGCCACTTAAATAAAGCAAGCCTTCAGATAAGGTCGTCTTACCTGCATCTACATGAGCGAGTATTCCTATTACTAATTTCTTCATATTCTATCTCGCTTATCATATTCCTGACTTTTTTGCTCTAATTGTATCATAATAAGTTCCTAATGGGTATGGCCTCATCTATATAAAAAGAGCTGATAGCCCTTTAATCCATAAGATTAGCTAGGCATCAGCTCTTACTATTTATTTTATTGATGCGTTATGCGTAATGCATTGCCAATGGCTTCTAGTGCACAGTCTAAGTCTTCTTGTGTATGTGCTGTACTTAGGAACATAGCCTCATATTGAGCCGGTCCAATGAGTACACCTTGTTCAAGAAGTGCGCCGAAGTAACGATTGAATTTCTCTGTGTCACAAGTCATGGCATCTTCATAGTCACGCACTTCACAGTCTGTGAAGAAAAGACATACAAGTGAACCTGCTTGTGCCACATGATAGTTAAGACCTAATGCTTTAAGATGTCCACGAATACCGCTTGCAAGGTAAGTTGCTTTTTCTTCTAGCTGTGTGTACACTTCTTGGTGGTCACGTAAGTACTCCAATTGTTTCTTACCAATGTACATAGCAAGTGGATTGCCCGACAATGTCCCCGCTTGGTATACAGGTCCTACTGGTGAAACCATATCCATAATCTCCGCTTTACCTGCATAAGCACCTACTGGAAGGCCTCCACCAATGATTTTACCAAAGCATACCATGTCTGGCTCTATGTCAAAGTATTCACGACTGCTACCGTAAGCAATTCTAAACCCTGTGATCACTTCGTCAAAAATAAGTACTGTACCATATTTTTTTGTGATTTCACGAAGTGCTTCAAGGAAGCTACGCTCTGCTGGAACAAGTCCCATATTTCCACCAATTGGCTCTACAATAACAGCTGCAATGTCTTCGCCTTGCTCACTAAAGATAGCTTCTAGTGCGCAAATATCGTTGTATGGTGTTACAAGTGTATGTTTAACAACGTCCGCTGGTACCCCTGGACTTGTTGGTACACCATAAGTAATTGTACCTGACCCTGATTTTACAAGTAAAGCATCTGAGTGTCCATGATAACATCCTTCAAATTTAAGGATTTTGTTACGATTGGTATAGCCTCTGGCCACACGAAGGGCACTCATTGTAGCTTCTGTCCCAGAGTTAACCATACGCACTTTGTCTATTCCTTTGTAAGCATCCACAATAAGTTTAGCCATTTCTACTTCAATAGCTGTAGGTACGCCGTAGCTTGTACCTTTGGCTACCATTTCACTAATTCCTGCTGTAATTTGCTCATTACTATGACCTAAAATAAGTGGTCCCCATGAACAAATAAAGTCGATATATTCATTTCCATCTACATCCCAAATATGACTTCCATGCGCATGGTCAATAAAAATAGGGTTAATCCCTACTGATTTAAAGGCACGCACGGGACTATTTACCCCACCTGGAATATACTTTACTGCTTCTTCAAAAATCTCTGTTGAACGCTTATGCTCCATCATAACCTCCACAATCCTATACAAGATTATTATTTATTCTATCTTTAAATCCACTTACACAATTCTTTTGCAAAGTAAGTAATAATAATATCTGCCCCTGCGCGTTTGATAGAAAGAACACTTTCATAAATGGCTTTTTCATCGAGTAAGCCATGCTCTACAGCTAACTTAATCATAGCATACTCACCACTTACATTGTAGGCTGCTATTGGCATATTAAAGTTATCTTTCACACGATGGATAATATCTAAGTATGAAAGGGCAGGCTTCACCATGACGATGTCTGCGCCTTCTTCTATATCTAATTCTACTTCCCGTATAGCTTCATCTGTATTGGCAATATCCATTTGGTATGTTTTACGGTCACCAAATGCTGGTGCTGAGTGTGCAGCTGCACGAAATGGGCCATAGAAGCTTGAAGCATATTTTGCACTGTATGCCATAATAGGTACATTCATAAATCCTGCTTCATCTAACCCTGTACGAATCGCTGCTACACGTCCATCCATCATGTCAGATGGTGCTACCATATCTGCGCCTGCTTGTGCATGGCTAATGGCAATACGTGCTAAGAATGGAAGGGTCACATCATTTTGCACGTGCCCACACTGATCTAAAATACCACAGTGCCCGTGGTCTGTAAATTGACACATACATACGTCAGTAATGACATACATCTGAGGTGCAAGTTCTTTCACTTTACGAATAGCTTGTTGAACAATACCCTTCTCACTATACGCTTCTTTTCCATAAGCATCTTTTTCATTAGGTATACCAAATAAAATGATAGATTGGATGCCAAGGTCCATCAGCTCTTTGATTTCTTCTTCTAAACGGTCAATAGAATAGTGGAAAATTCCTTTTAAAGATGAAATCTCTTCTTTAACATTATTTCCTTCTACTACGAAGATAGGATATACTAAATTTCTTTTTTCTAAAGAAGTTTCTCTTACCATTTCACGTATTGCTATATTGCCACGTAATCTTCTTGGTCTTTTAATCATCATCTAACCTTCTTTCTCTCTATGCTTCACATAAACATTGAATTAAACCATCTATTGTAAAAGGTGTCGCTTCTTTATATACTTCTAAACCTAACGCTTTCATGGTTTTACTTGTAACCTCACCAATAGATACACATTTGATATCTTTAAGTTTTTCTTTTTGTTCTTCATCTAAAAGTGCCATTAAATTCTTAGCTGTTGAAGAACTTGTAAAAGTAATATAGTCTAATGTTTGTGTTTCTAAAATTTCTTTTAATAAGACTTTTGAACCTTCATTAAGTACTGTATCATACATTAAAAGGCTTTCCACTTGGCAAATAGGCTCAAGACATGTTGCAAGAATATCACGTGCTAGACTTCCTTGTGGCATAAGCACTTGATCTTCTTTTGTTAATTGACGCTCTAGAAGCTCAGCAATACTTTCTTGTGTGAAACGCTCTGGCATAAAGTCTGGGCGAATCCCATACCCTTCAAGAGATTTAGCTGTAGCACTACCTACTGCTACAACTTTCATATTGCCTAATGCTCTTGCATCTTTGCCTATAGCATAGAGTCTCTCAAAGAATAAGCTGACTGCATTTTGACTACCAAATACCACATAAGTATAGTCTTCAAGACAGTTCAATGTAGCATCAATTAAGCTAGCCTCTCTTGGTACAATCTCAATGGTTGGTATCTCAAATACGTTTGCTCCAAGGTCTTGTAACTTAGCTTTTAAGTCACTACTTTGTGTGCGAGAACGTGTCACCATAATGTTTTTGCCAAAGAGTGGACGCTTCTCAAAGAAGTTAAGTTTGTCACGTAGGTTAACGACTTCTCCTACTACGATTAGGCTTGGAGAAGTAAGTCCTGCATTTTTCACTTCTTCTTCTATGGTCATCAGTGTACCTGTTGCCACCTTTTGGTTTGCTCTTGTTGCCCAGTTAATCACAGCGGCTGGCGTAGAGGCAGCAAGTCCATTTTGCATCAAGTGAGTACAAATTTTATTTAAATTACTAAGCCCCATTAAGAATACAAGTGTCCCTTGCATACTTGCAAGTGCACTCCAGTTAATACGATCCTTTGTCTCATCTTTTAAATGACCTGTAATAACATGGAAAGACGGTGTATAGTCACGATGTGTAATAGGGATCCCTGCATAGCAAAGTCCCCCTATAGCAGAAGTAATCCCTGGTACAACTTCAAAAGGAATATCTCTTTCTAGTAAGTACTCACCTTCTTCACCGCCACGCCCAAATACATAAGGGTCTCCCCCCTTAAGGCGTGTGACAACTTTGCCTTCTTTAGCTTTAACTGCCAACACTTCATTGATTTCATCTTGTGTCATAGTATGATCGCTAGAAGCTTTCCCAACATAAATACGTTCTGCAGTTGGACGCGCTAAATTTAAGTACTCTGCATTTGCTAGACGGTCATATACAAGCACTTCTGCTTCCTTAATACAGTCTAAGGCTTTCAATGTTAATAATTTAAAGTCTCCAGGACCTGCTCCTACTAAATAAACTTTTCCACTCATCTTTTTAGTTCCTCCATTACACCCTCTGCCAATTTACGCCCTAGTTGTCTTGCTTCTTCTAATGTTTTGCATACACTTGTAAGCGATTGCTTCACAAGCTTATCGCCTTCCTCATCCCCTAGCAATGCTGTAAGGGTTATATTGTCTTCAAACATTTCGGCATATGCACCAATAGGCAGGTGACAACTTCCATCTACACCTTTTAAAAAGGCACGTTCTGCTTCAATTTGTATTTGACTATTTATATCTTCTATTGGACGAATTAGATTATAAATACGTTCATCTGCCTCACGAATCTCAATAGCTAAAGCCCCTTGAGCTGGTGCTGGTAATACCACATCTACCGGAAGATAGTAACCAATCTCATCTTCTCTGCCAATACGTTTAACACCTGCCGCCGCAAGTACTATACCATCTAAATTTTCTGTTTCAATCTTACTAATACGTGTATCAATATTTCCACGAATAGGTTCTATAGAAAGGTCAGGTCTTGCTGCTAACAGTTGATACTTCCTACGTTTACTGCCTGTTCCAATTCGTGCACCTTCTGGAAGCTCTGATAAATAGTTAATAGGTTTCTTTAAAATAAGCACATCACGAGCATCTTCACGTACAGGTGTATATGTAAACTGAAGTCCTTGGCATACTTCACTTGGCATATCCTTCATACTATGGATCGCAAGGTCAATTTTTCCTTCTAAAAGCTGTTGCTCAATTTCTTTTACAAATAAGCCTTTATCCCCAATTTTATCTAAAGGTACATTTTGAATAAGATCCCCTTTAGTTTTAATAATTTTAATTTCAAACTCTACTTCAGGATTGCAAGCTTCAAGTTGACTTACTACCCATTTTGATTGAGTAAGTGCTAGCTTACTTCCTCTTGTTCCAACAACAACCTTCATTCTCGTCACCATCCTCTTGTTCTATTGATTAACTTCTATCCTATTGTATGACTTCTTATTAAAAGGAATCTCATGCTTACTCCAATTTTATATTTATTAACACTGGCACTTAGCTATGACATTCCTTGGTCTATAGTTCAAATAGTTCGTGTAGCATTTCCATATAGGCTTCTTGTTTACCCATATCTTCCATTTCTTTTAATGCTTTTACGGGTTCACGAATAAGGCGTTTTAAAGAAGCCATCATCATTTTATCAATAATTTTATGCTCTCTAGGTGTAAGCTCTAACTTATTTTCAATATAGTGCATACTGTCTTTATGAATCTCTTGACATCTCTCATTAAGAGACTGTATCGTTGGGTCAATCTTAGTCATCTTCAACCACAATCCAAACTCTTCTACATAAGTCTTTGTAATACGTGTGGCTTCTTCTGCTAAAGCTTCTCGCTTAGCACTATTTTTGTCTGATATATCTTGTAAATCATCTACATCATAAAGGTCTACATAGTCTAATGTGGCTACGGCACTCTCTACGTCTCTTGGCATAGCAATATCTAATAGGGTAAGAGGCTTGCCTAATAGTGGCATGTGTTCTTTGGTCAAAATCAGATGAGGTGAGGACGTTGAAGTAATCACTATATCCACTTCTTGTAAAAGTTCATAGCGTTTGTCAAACCCAACAGGTACGGCCTGTGCCAAATCTTCGGCTAATTCACTTGCCTTACAAAATGTACGGTTTGCAATATAAATCATGCTAGGTTCTTCTAGAACTAAATATTTGAGTGCGAGTTGGCTCATCTTACCTGCTCCAAGTACAAGAATTTTCTTATCTTTTAATGTACCAAGTCTTTCCTTTAAAAACTTAATGCCTATATAACTTATAGATAAAGGATATTCTGATATTTTAAGTTCACTACGGATAAGCTTGCCACAAGTAATCGCTTCTCTAAACAGTTTGTTGAGAACTTTTCCACTTGCCCCAATCTCCATGGCAAAAGCATGGGCATCTTTGACCTGTCCCAGTATTTGGTCTTCCCCAATAACAATCGACTTAAGGCCTGCAGCCACATCAAATAAATGTTGAATGGCTTCTTCACCTGTTTTGATATACAAGAAATCGCGTGCCTCTTGTTCTAGCATGCCATTTAATAGCTGGCATACATCCTCCATAGCCCCTACAATGTCAGAAGCTGTAATGTAAAGTTCACTCCGATTGCACGTTGAGACGATCACCATTTCCTTACTTGCCTTTTCTAGGAGTATATCCATAATTTCTATTTTTTTAGAGTCTGTAAAACTCACTTTTTCTCTGATTTCGACTGGTGCCGTATCATAGCTCAGTCCAATTACTGCAATATCCATTATCCACCTCTTAATTTATGTCAAATAAACGTTTGCATCCTTTATTATACTACAATCTTTATCAACTAAAAATACTACTAAGCGCATTATTGTATTTAAAAAGGCAGGATACTATAGAATGCCCCCTATAATACCCTGCCCTTTTTATCTTAAGTGTATCAATCCTATTTATCTTTTGTAATGTTACCCGTTCTTAGTGATGACTATCTTGGCTACCTGGACCTGCACTGTTGTGGTTTCCAAGTGATTTAACGTTGATGTTTGCACGTTTTTCATCTTCTTGCCAGTAAATACGTTCTGCAAATTGTGCTTCTGGGTTAATTTCAAGACCTTCAAGAATAAGTTCTTTGAATTTAATGTATCCAGCTCTATCGATTAAGTGTCCACCATGAAGGTAAACTGGTTTGTAATCAAGTGCCCATGCAGAGAATTTTGGCCAGTTTCTGAAGATACCAATTACTACATCTTCAGTTACCCAGTTTGCAAACATTTTACCCATACGTGGATATTGTTTACCTGTACGTCCGCCAAGCATAATTCTGTAGAATTTTTGAGGATTACGTGTCCATGCGCTTGTTGGACAAGCGATTACACACTCACCACAACCTACACAACAACATGTATCTTTTTCAATTTTACCATTTACTAATGAAAGTACGCGAGTTGCGTGGTGTGAACATGCGTCAACACAAGCGCCACAACCGATACAACGGTCTCTATCGTATTCCATTTTAGCAATACCAATTACACCAAAGTCATTGAAGTGTGCTTTACCACAGTCATTTGGACAACCTGAAATAGTTGATTTAATGTGGTAGTGACTTGGGAAAATTTCTTTTTCAAGTTTTTTAGCAAGTTCATGTGTATTAACGTTTGCTTTAATACAGTGTGTGTTACCGATACAAGACATAATGTTACGTGCCCCTATTGTTGGGTAACCTTTACCACATGTTTCCATGTCTGCATCACAGTTTACTACTTCTACTTCTCTAATGTATTCATTAATGTATTCATTAACTTCTGGAATACTTGCATATTTAATACCTGGTATATTAAGTGTATGTCTCATCCCAATATGGAATGAACCATCACCCCAAGTTTGTGCTATATGTTGTACAGCTTGTAAATGTTTCGCATCGATAATAGAACCTGGAACACGTAATTGTAACATGAATTCTCCAGCTATTTTAGATTGACGGAAACAGTTTATTCTGGTTGCTTTTACATCAATATCATGATTCATTGTGTGGCCTCCTAGTCAATTAATTTTTTCGCTACTGTGTAGTTGAATACTGGTCCTTCAAGACATACATATGTCTCATCGATACGACAGTGTCCACATTTACCGATAGCACATGACATTTTTCTTTCGAATGAAACCCAGATTTTTTCGTCTGGAATACCTTGTTTTACACATTCAAGGCCTGCAAAGTGCATCATGATTGGTGGTCCAACGATTACGACTTCGTAGTTGTCACCGAAATCTTTGAATGGAATTTCTTCGATGAATTTAGTTACAAGACCTGTTCTAAATCCTTCTTTTTCATCTCTATCTAATGTGTAGATTGTGTTGAATTTTTCTTCCCAAACTTTAAGCGTATCTTTGAAAAGGATACCCTCTTCATCTTTAAAACCTGCAATGATGTTTACGCTTTCTACAAAGCCTTCTTCATTTGCAAATTTGTTGATCATACTTTTAACTGGAGCAACACCTGTACCACCAGCGATGATTACGATATTTTTACCTTTAAATTGGTCTACTGGCCAACCTTTACCGTATGCACCACGAAGGAATAATTGGTCTCCTGCTTCAAGTTCGAAGATTTCGTTAGTTACTTTACCAACGTTACGGATTGTGAAATCCATCCAACCTTCACCAAAATCACTTACTGAGATTGGTGCTTCCCCTACTTTAGGGATTGAAAGTTGTAAGAATTGACCATGTTCAATTGGAAGGTCAGTTTTCATTTTGAATGTATATTCAGTGTTAGTTTCTTTTGTTACACTAATAATTTCATAAGCTTTTGGCATTAATTCATTATGCATTACATTCACCTCCGCAAATTTCTTTTACAGCTTTGTTTACTTTTTCGATTGTCGCTGAGAATGAAATGAACTCTGGACATCTTTCAGTACATCTACCACAACCTACACACATATGACCTTCGCCAAATTTTTCGTTGTAATCATGGATTTTATGTAATGTTTTGTATCTGTAACGCGCAGCAGTTGTTTTTCTGAAGTCATGTCCACCAGCCATTGAGTCAAATCCTTTAACTTGACAAGATGCAGCAGTTCTTCTTCTTTCACCTACTGAACCATTTTCATTGTAAGCAATATCTGTTGTTGTGAAACATGTACATGTGCTACATGCGATTGTACAGCTACCACAACTGATACAGCGTTTGTTGAATTCATTCCACATTTCATGTTCTTTAAGTTTGTTAAGAACTTCTTTGTTTGGAATAGTTGGCATTGTTACTTTTGTTTGGTTTTCTTCGATGAATTTAACTGTGTAATCAGCTTCTTCATTCCCTGCAAAGTAAGTAGCAAAAGCTTCATTTTTAACATTGAAGAGAACTTCTCCATCTTCAAAACGAGCAGCTACAGCATAGTTATCTGTTTTGTTTGTTCCCATTGAACAACAGAAACATGTATCTTCACTTGAAGAACACTCCATCATTACGTAGTTTACTTTTTCTCTCATACGTTTGTAGAATGTATCCTCAAATCCATTTTCTAAGAAAATTTTATCTTGGTTCATTTGTGCATTGATATCACAAGGTCTAGCAAAGATTAAAACTTTTTTATCATGAATTTTAGCTTCACGATATTCATCTTCTGTAAAGTAGAATAAAGTTTGTGTGATTGGTGAAACCACATCTTTTGCTGGATAATCTGATTTTTCATCAAATACGATTTCTTCTACATTTTTGATTTCAGCATAACGGATAATATCTTGGTCTGAGTAACGTCCTGCTTTTGGAAATCTTTTTGGTGCATAAATTTTGTACTCTTTTCTTAATTCATCAAAGAGACTGTTAACCGTTTCAAAGCTTAATTTATAGCCCATCTTCTTGTCCTCCATTCGCATATTCCCTCCGTTATATTTTTAACGGAGCGCTGTATCTCTATTATATGATAATTTCTTAACAATGCCTATAGCTTAACAGAACTTTACAATTTAACATTATAATGCTAACTATTATATTTTATAATGGTTTACCCTATTGACCCCTGATATTTTTATAACATATAAAAATAGAGTGCTACCTGTCTACAGGTAACACTCTATTTTTTAATATATTTAAGAAAGCCTCTATATCTTCATCTAGCTCTTTATCTTTTGGCAAGATATAAGAATAGTTACGCCTAGGTTGTATATCTAATGGAAGTATAGTGAGCTCTTTATCAAATGCTGCATGACTTACTACACATTCTGATATAATGGTAATGCCCAATCCATTTTTCACCGCTTCTTTCACAGCATAGTTACTATTAAAGATAATCATATTTTTAGGTGTAATGTGGTGCATCTTCAAAAAGAGTTGTAAATATTCTTCTGTGCCAGAACCTTCTTCCCTACTAATCCAAATCTGATTGTTTAAATCTTCTAATGCAATCGTATTATTGGCAAGCTCTGATTGGTTACTTACTGCTACAACCATTTTATCTTCATAGAAGTAGTCTCTTTGAAAATCATAATAAGGGTCTATACCTTCAATTAATCCGATCTGTATTTCCCCTTCATTCATCATCTCACATATGTGGGCTGTATTTTCTATAAGGATCTCCAACTGCACATGGGGATACTGTTCAGAAAACACACCAATAAGTGGTGGCAAATAATAATCGCCTATAGTCTTACTTGCCCCTACTATAATTTTTTTCTTTGTATGGTGACTTATTTGCAACAAGTCATTTTTCAAACAATCTATTTCTGCTATTAAATCCTGTCCTCTATCATATAACATCTGCCCCTGTTTTGTAATCAACACTTCTTTACTTTTACTTGATCTAGTAATGAGGGTAGTATCAAAATAGTGCTCAAGCCTTTTAATATGCAAACTTACTGTAGGCTGAGATAAATTTACCTTTTTCGCCGCCTTTGTAAAATTGCGGTATTTAACTACTTGTATAAAAGTCTTAAGTTCCTCTAACATAGCCTGCCCTCCTCTATAAGTCATTCATTATCCTCTAATTATAGCATATTATTTACCTTATTTCTACATTAATCCTTTCCTATTAAATGCACTTACCTCCAACATCAAGGCATAAAAAAAGAGCGACATCAGAACCTCATTCTGAATCCACTCTTTTTGAGTACTTATATAAGTTTGTTTGTAGAACCAAGAGATAGAGTACAGTCTACGCTTGTCTAGTAAAGCCTCTAGAGGCTTTACTAGACAAGCGTATAATTCTTACTTCATCTCTTAATCCTAAGTGAAATGGAAATATCATATAATTGATATGTTTTTATTATACTATAGTTTTAGAAAATTTCTACCCATAATTTAATATTTATTATAACTTTCTCAAAATCTTTGTAAATGCCGTCGCTACAGGATAGGTCTTTATGAGGCTTTTTGGCACAAACTCTCCAGTGTTTTGCAATATATTACATATTATTTTTTCTACTTGTTCATTGTAGGTTATAACAACTGGACTCATCATCCATATACGATGTGTAAATACATGTTTGACCTGCTCTAAAACTTCATATTGAAGGCCCATCTTCTCTATTTCTACCCACTGTTCTAAAGTGACAAGAGGTGTCCCCCATAAAGAGGCTAATAGCCCTTCATCCTTTCTTTTTTCTAAGTAAATGTTATCGCCTTCTCGAATTACCAATGCCTTATAAAATTCTGGTTCTGCCTTTACTTTTCCTGTCTTAACAGGATATTCCATCTGTACACCCTCCTCATATGCTAAGCATAAGCTTTGCATCGGGCAACTCTCGCATTTGGGGTTTTTAGGTGTGCAAATCAGTGCACCTAACTCCATCAAAGCTTGGTTAAAGTTTCTAGCATCTGCTGGCATTAAGGACATGACTTTTGCTTCAAAAATCTTACGGGTTTTAGCAATAGCTATGTCCTCTTCTATAAGGAATTGTCTTGAAAGAACACGCATCACATTGCCATCTACAGCTGGATAAGGCAAGTTAAAAGCTATACTTAATACTGCCCCCAGTGTATAGGGGCCTATTCCTGGTATATCCTTTACCAACTTAGCCTCCATTGGAAATACACCCTCATACTGATTAGCTACTACTTTAGCCCCTTTATGCAAGTTGTCTGCCCTTCTATAATACCCAAGGCCCTGCCAATAAGTATACACTTCTTCTTTATCTGCTGTGGCTAAGTCCTTCACCGTTGGAAAACGCTCCATAAAACGTTCATAATACGGTCTTACCGTGTCCACTTGTGTCTGTTGTAACATGATTTCTGATACCCAAATGCTATAGGCATCTCTTCTTTCGCGCCAAGGCATTTGTCTCTTATTTTTGTCAAACCATTCTAGTAAATATGTCTGGTAGCTCACGTCTTTTTCCTCTCTTATTGCTCATTTAATTTCCGATTTTCAACTTCTATTTTATACCATACTGCACATATTTATGGCGGCTTCTACAAACTTCCTCATACTTCTTGGAACTTGTTCTAAATTTATAGTTTCACCCATGACTATTCTTTTCCCAAAATAAACAGCCCATTCATAGTCATGAACAGGTATCCCTATCTTTTCATCTAATAAATAAACAGGTCCATCTAAGCTTATCTCCTCATACACCTCTACATAAAAGGGTATGCCCTCATAGGTTTCTATATCCCTTTGATAAAGTGCTATTAAATAAAAGAAGGCAATTTGCCTACTTAGTAAATCACTCGCTTTAATTTTCTTTAGTTGCCCTACCTCTACTTCCCCTGCAGCTATAACTTCAGCTTGTTCTAGCAATTCACAAAAGGCTTCTCTATGTTGTGCATCCTTAAAATATTCTATTTGCATCATGTGCTCCTAAGCATATATTTTATATTTATACCATTGTGTATTTTATCATATATTCATGCTTAAATATATAACCCCACCACCTATGCATACAAAAACCCCCTAGTATTTTTAAGTTAATGAGCACTTAGAAATACTAGGGGAGTACCTTATTAAACTACTCACCTACTGAAGTAGGTGGAATTGGACATAAATGTCCCGGAC
>NZ_JAVVQU010000032.1:0-37634 GCF_036655075.1 Niameybacter sp.
TCTATACGCCGGGTTCTGTATCTGACGGTCATCTATCTCGACATGCAGTTACCTACATGCTCTAGCAACCTACCTAAGACGTGACGAGCAGCCACATATGTCTTTATCCGGTCTTGCTCCAGGTGGGGTTTACATGGCTATCTTAGTCACCTAAGACACGGTGAGCTCTTACCTCACCTTTCCACCCTTTCCTACTGCAAGCAGTAGGTGGTTTATTTCTGTTGCACTATCCTTAGAGTCGCCTCCACTGGGGGTTACCCAGCACCTTTGCTCTATGGAGCCCGGACGTTCCTCATCTACAGCCTTTCGGCTTTGTAGACGCGACCATCTGACTTACTTAACAACTTTATTACAATAGCATATTCCTTAACGTGTGTCAACTAGTGGAAGCAACTTCCACCAATAAATTCTCGAATAATAGAGGTATTTGGGATACCTTCTGTATCTGCCGTCAAGAAATATTCTAAGAATTTGAGTAGGCGTTTAGCCTCACTGTAATAAGGAGACTGACGATCTATACCAAACAAAAGAGGTTCTGCTTTTTGTTTGAGCACAGCCAACTCATAGATTAATACTGTATTAAACATCACATCGGCTTCTTCTTGGAATGGGAAAATATTTTTATTCTCTCCACGTCTTACAGATGCCCACTGGGCCAAAGTTTGTTCCGCACTCATCCCTCTGTATTGATTGTCACGAATCATACGACGAATAAGCCTTGTATCTGTTGTTGGAATACGGTTATGGTAGTCTACGTTCAACTGTGTTAAGCAGCTTACATAGATTTTAAATTTATTTTCTCTTGGAATAGCATAGCTAAGGCGTTCATTCAGGCCATGAATCCCCTCTATAACAAGAACATCTTCTTCGCCAAGAGCTACTTTATGCCCTTTATACTCTCTTCTTCCTGTTTTAAAGTTGAAGGTCGGAATCTCTACAGTCTCCCCTGCAATTAATTTAGACATATGCTCATTGAAAAGTTGAATATCAATGGCTTCTAGTGCCTCAAAGTCATACTTCCCATCTTCATCTAGTGGTGTCTGCTCACGATTGACAAAGTAGTCATCAATAGAGATAACATGTGGTGTCAACCCATTCACACGCAGTTGAACACAAAGCCTTTGTGCAAATGTCGTCTTTCCTGAAGAAGAGGGCCCTGCAATCAACACTAAACGTACTTTGGAATGACTTGCAATCTGATCTGCAATCCCTGCAATTTTCTTTTCATGGAAAGCTTCTGCAACACGAATCAAGTCTGGCAACCGCCCTTGGGTAATCACTTTATTCAGGGAAGCTACAATATCTACATCCAAAATACGTGCCCATTCTTCAGACTCTCTAAAGACTGTAGAAAGCTTAGGTTGTGACACAAAGTTTGCTAGCTGTGTTGGACGCGCTTCGTCTGGGAACAGTAAGATAAATCCATGAGCATAAGGCTGAAGTTTAAAACACTTCACATGTTCCACTGAAGGCATCATATATCCATAAAAATAATTATCTACGCCATCTAAGTGATATACGTTTACATTAGATGTCCTTCGGTATCTAAAAAGGGCTTCTTTGTCTGGCATGTCAAGTGTTGCAAAGAGCTTTAAAGCTTCATCTATTGGCAAAGTCGTTTTGGTAATCGGTAAGGCTTTCTCCACCATCTCATGCATATAGGCTTCAATCCGTGCCAAGTTACTTGGTATACAGTCTGCCATCTGGTCAAATTCACAAAAATAACCGCCTGTAATATGGTGATTCACCAGTACCGTTAGATGTGGAAAACACTTTTGTGTCGCTGCAATGAGTAAGAAAGTGGCTGTACGTTGATAAATACGTACCCCATCTTTTTCTGTAAGGTCTATGAAACTTACATCTTCTAGATTTTCTTCTATTTTGCTATAAAGTTCACGCAGGACATTCCCAACCCTTGCCGCTACAATCGGTGTTTGTTTGCCACCTTGGTAGTTTTTTGCAAGCATTTCAAAGGTCGTACCTTTTGGAACTTTAGTACTTTCACCATTTTTAAATTTAATTTTCACCATCTTACATGCCCCCTTCGTTGTCTTTACACAGTTTTAAAGGTTTCACCATCTACCGTAGAACATATAACCTCGAGCATTTGACACTGTGTGGTTAAATAGGTTTGAATCAATGGCATTGCAATATTTTCAGAAGGGTAGTGCCCCACATCAATAACTGTAATACCCTGACTTATGGCAGCTTGTGCTTCATGGAAAGTCACATCTCCTGTGATGTACACTTCGGCACAAGCTGCAGCTGTACCTATGAAAGAAGCACCACTCCCTGAACAAAGTGCAACCTTACTCACTTGGCGGTCTGCTTTTCCAATCAGTCTTACATAAGGAATCTCAAACACTTCTTTAAGCTTTACAATAAGTGCTTCCACACTTATAGATTCACAAACACCTACACGCCCCAATCCTTCTGAACGTGAAACATTTTCTAGTTGGAATACATCATAGGCAACCTCTTCATAAGGATGTACTTGTTGCACCGCTTCTATTATTGTCCCTAAATCTTGAGGATGAATCATACATTCTATTTTGACTTCTTCTACCTCTTCTAGTGTATGTGCGGTACCAACATAAGGGTTACTCCCTTCTAGTGGTATAAATGTCCCTTTTCCTACAGTACCAAAGGTACACCCTATATAGTTTCCTATCGTGCATGTGTTAGCTGCTACTAATACTTCTCTTACCCCTTCATAGTGGGACACTGGAACGTATATCACAAGTTTTTGAAGTGGTGTACGTTCAGTAATTGTTAAAGGGCCTACATGTTGTAACCCTAATCTATCTGCTAAGTAATCATTGATACCACCTTGTGCAATATCTAAATTGGTGTGCATCGCATACACTGCAATATTGTTTTGAATAAGCTTTTGAATCATTAACCCTATTGGTGTATCATAATCAATAGATGCAATAGGTTTAAAGAAGCAAGGATGGTGGGTAACTATTAATTGAGCCCCCTTTTCAATAGCCTCTTCAACAACCTCTAAGTTTAAGTCTAGTGCACAAAGTACCTTTTCAATTTCTGTACTTCTTCCACCAATCATTAGACCCACATGATCCCATTTTTCTGCAAGTCTGGTAGGTGCTAACGTTTCTAAATGGGCCATAATATCTTTTAATGCATACACTTTAACGCCTCCTCAATCAATTCATTCGCTTGTTGAAGTTCACTCATACGCTCTGCTGTTTGATTCCCTTCTAAGGTTTGCAACTTAGTTATAATGTCTGCATAACCTTTTTGCTTATGTTGTAACCAACGTTTATATAAGTCACTGCCCTCTTCTAGCAAATATTGACCATATTCATAATGGCAAGGTTTCACATAGCTTTCCACACCTGGCACTGCCACAATGATAGTGTAGTATTTTCCCTCCTCTTCTAGGAATACTTCACGTGCTATTTTAAAGCCTATACTATGAACATAACGTCGGATTTCTGGAATATTATTTTGGGGTTGTAGGATAAGCGTTCTCATGGTTTTTACAAGTACTAAATCTAATTCTAAAATATCATGTACTAAATAGCCTCCCATTCCCGCAATAACTACCGTATCCATCCGATCTTCTAATTTTATAGTTTGTAAGCCACTTCCTTGTCTAAGTTCAATGCCACTCAGTTGATACTTATCTCTGTTGCGTTTAGCGCTTTCTAAGGGGCCTTTATTAATATCGCTGGCAATACAGTAGCTTGCTTTATGATTTTTTGTTAAATAAATTGGAATATAGCCATGGTCTGTGCCTACATCTACAAGTTTTGCACCTTCTGGTACTAAACTTGCAATAGCACCTAATCTTTTTGATAATTGCACGTTTTACACCTCTTTAATCTCATTTAGTCTCATTTTATATGTCAATAGAAAATAGAAGTTGAGGACTCAACTCCTATTCTAAGTAATCTCTCAATTTTTTACTACGACTTGGATGGCGGAGTTTGCGCAGTGCTTTCGCTTCAATTTGGCGAATACGCTCGCGGGTTACACTAAATTCTTTGCCTACCTCTTCTAATGTTCTGGCCCTACCATCATCTAGGCCAAAGCGTAAACGTAATACTTTTTGTTCCCGTTCAGTTAGCGTATCTAAAACTTCTATAAGTTGTTCTTTAAGAAGGGTAAAGGCGGCAGCTTCTGCTGGAACAGGCACATCATCATCAGGAATGAAGTCCCCTAAATGGCTATCATCTTCTTCCCCAATAGGTGTTTCTAAAGAAACAGGCTCTTGCGAAATCTTCATGATCTCTCGCACTCTTGAAACAGGTATTTCCATTACCTTAGCAATTTCTTCTGGCTGTGGATCCCGTCCAAGTTCTTGTAAAAGTTGTCTTGAAACACGCATTAAGCGATTAATCGTCTCTACCATATGTACTGGAATGCGAATCGTTCGTGCTTGATCCGCAATAGCTCTTGTAATGGCCTGCCTAATCCACCAAGTGGCATAGGTACTAAACTTATAGCCTTTACTATAGTCAAACTTTTCCACTGCTTTAATGAGCCCTAAGTTTCCTTCTTGAATCAAATCCAAGAAAAGCATACCACGCCCCACATATCTTTTGGCAATACTGACAACAAGCCTCAAATTAGCTTCTGCTAGCCTTTTTCTTGCTTCATCATCTCCTTGTTCCATACGTTTTGCCAGTTCAATTTCAGCCGCGCTGGATAAAAGAGGTACTTTCCCAATTTCTTTTAAGTACATACGTACGGGGTCATCCATACTAATACCTTCAGGTAAAGTAAAATCAATCGGGACTTCTTCATCTAAGTCACTTATATTCCTTAAAACATCAATATTTTGTGCTTCTAAATACTCATATATCTGTTCAACTTCCATCTGGTCTAGCTCCAAATCATTAAGGGCATCTACAATGTCTGTTTGCTCTAAGACACCTCTTTTTTCTTTAGCAAGTCTCATCAGTTGTTCAAGTCTCGATTTAAAAGTTGCTTTTTGATTGATATCCTCTTTCACCATTCTTTCATCCCTTCTCTATTCTAACCATTTATAAAATCAATATGCAATTTGTCCAAACTACGCTTTTTCATAAGGAGTGCTTGAACTTCTTGAATATCGGCAGTACACTTAAGTCTCTTTTCTATATGATTACTATTGAGTCGTTTGATGGTTTCTTCTAACATTTTGTGCATCAAATCTTCTTCTTCGTATCTTTCATCTTTTTTCATAAAGATTGTTGAAATGATTTTTTGTTCTTTAATATCTGTATAGCGGTTGTTAAAATAAGTGGCATCCACTTCCCGCGCTGATTTTCTAGCTTCCAAAATAGCACAGGCCAAATCTGCAATTAATCCCTCTTCAAACATTTCAGCTTCTATAAAAGGCTCAACATACTTATAAATGTTCGGGTAATTATAGATTGTACATAAAAACTCCAGTTGCATCGGTATGGTTCCAGTTCCTAATTGTTCCTTCATTTGTGGTGCTCTTTGAACTGGAATATTTTGTTTAGCTACATAGTACTTTTTAATTTCAGCTTCTAGTGCTTCTAAACTTACTTGGTACTTACTAGCAATTTCTTTTGTGTAAATACTTTGCTCAATACTACTTTCTAAATTACCCAAAAGCTTAGCCAGCTCTTGCAAGAATTTTACCTTTTCATCTGGTAATTCTAAGTGGTACTGGCTCTCAATTTCTTTGATTCTAAACCAAACATGACTTTCTGCTTCTTCAAGCAACTTTTGCATCTCTTCTTTACCATGTTTCTTTAAAAACTCATCAGGGTCTTTGCTATCTTCTAGCTGTAAGACTTTCACTTGGATGCCCTGTCCACGTAAAATGGGAATTGCACGCAACGCTGCCTTCTTCCCTGCGCTATCACTATCATACAAGATAACCACCTGCTCTGCGCAGCGTTTGAGTAGTCTCGCATGCCCCTCTGTAAAAGCTGTACCAAGGGATGCCACAGTCTGCGTAAAGCCCGCCATATGCATCGCAATAACATCCATGTATCCCTCTACTAAAATGAAATAAGGATATTTGTTTTGCCTTGCAATATGCAGGCCATAGAGGGTACGACTTTTGTCAAAAAGCAAACTTTCTGGAGAGTTTAAGTATTTAGGCTGACCTTCTCCTAGTATACGTCCACCAAAAGCCACCACCTTTTTATTTGCATTAAAAATGGGAAACATGACACGGTCAGAAAATCGGTCAAAGACGACACCTTTTGACTTACTTTTAATAAAAAGGCCACTCTCAACCAAATCTTCATCTTGATACCCCTCTTGTTTCATCATACGATAGAAAATATTATAATCCG
Source organism: Niameybacter sp. (assembly GCF_036655075.1). NCBI lineage: Bacteria > Bacillati > Bacillota > Clostridia > Lachnospirales > Lachnospiraceae > Niameybacter > Niameybacter sp. The sequence goes on from NZ_JAVVQU010000032.1 coordinate 6,285, forward strand.
CTGGGGCATAGCCTAGCCCAAAGTGCTTGATGACATCATCGCTAATACCACGTTGATGAAAATAATTCAAAGCATGCTCATTTTCTTTTGCATTTAAACTATAGTAATAGTATCTAGCTGCCTTTTTGTAAATTTCTAAGAAAAGAGCCTTTTTATTGGCTTTACCGCCATCATCATACTGCTTTTCCATGCCATCTAAATCAATATTGACCTTCTCTGCTAAAAATTGTATAGCTTCTGGAAATGTCATATTTTCCTTCTGCATTACAAATGTAAAAACATTTCCTCCTGCACCACATCCAAAGCAATAATACATTTGTTTATCATCACTTACAGAAAAAGATGGTGTTTTCTCGTTATGGAAAGGGCATAATCCGGTATGGGAATGTCCCTTTCTTGTTAAGGCAGTATACTCGGAAATGATAGATATAATATCACTCTGTTCCCTGATCCTATCAATAATCTCGTCAGAATAATACATCTAGCTTCCTCTTTTCTATATAATCTAATAAATATTCCACGAGGTTGGAAAAAATAACTCACAATAAGCGTGGAGTGCATAGCGATCTGTCATTCCTGCAATGTAATCACATACAACCTTTATTTTTTCCTCCCCTTCTTGAAGTTCTCTCAAGTAGTTTTGTGGTAGTTTGTCAGGTTTATCCATATAATATTCATACAGCTGTTTCACCACATGCTTAGCCTTTTCTTCTTGCTCTTTAGCAATTGACCCGACATAAACTTTTTCAAATAAGAAAGCACGCATAGCCTTAAAGGCACTAGCAACCTCCTCGCTCATTCCAACTTGTGGTGTCCCATAACTGGTCTCTATAATATCCGTAATCAGTGTATTAATCCTTTTAGAAGAAGTTTCCCCTAAAATAGATAAATAGTTACTTGGCAAGTCTGACACTGCTAATACTTTTCCTCTTAGGGCATCGTCAATGTCGTGATTAACATAGGCGATTTTATCTGAAATTTGAACAATTTTGCCTTCAAGGGTTGCTGGGCTTCCTTTGGTTTGATGATTCAATATCCCATCTCTTACTTCCCATGTGAGATTCAAACCTCGGCCTTTATTTTCAATATATTCCACCACTCTCAAGCTTTGCAAGTTGTGGTGAAATTGATGACTTGTAAGCTCTTGAAGCATAAACTCACCGATATGGCCAAAGGGTGTATGGCCTAAGTCATGACCTAAGGCAATGGCTTCAACCAAATCTTCATTTAACCTCAGTGCTCTAGCAATTGTTCTTCCAATTTGTGCTACTTCTAATGTATGTGTAAGTCTCGTCCTATAATGGTCTCCTTCAGGCGAAATAAAAACTTGTGTTTTATGTGCTAAACGCCTAAAAGCTTTCGAATGTAAAATCCGATCTCTGTCCCTTTGAAATGCAGTACGCACCTCACACTCTTCCTCACGTCGCACACGTCCTTTAGATGTCGCTGCCTTCTGACTAAAAGCCTGTAAGTGTTCTCTTTCAAATTGTTCTTGAATTTGTCGTTGACACATTTTTCCGCCTCCTTACACACTATAATTATACGACACAAATAGTTGATTTCCTCTTTTTTTTATAGATTCCTTGATAAACCTGTCCTATAAGGTATTATAGCATATTATTTTGAGACTTTGGTATAAGAAAGCAACGTCTTTTCTTCCTCTAAAGTATTTGCTACAGCCCCTATAGCTGTTGCAAATACAGCTTGCTTAGGGATAATAAAATGTATGCCATGCATTTGACCAATACCATCAAAAATGGCCTGAGCTTGAGGCAAAGTAGTTAGTGATCCCGTTAACACAACTTGTCGTATAGATGTATTTTGGCAAGCAAACACTGCCATCATTCCTATCGTTTGAAAAATCATATTAATTAGGCCTTTGGCTATATCTTGCTCTTGTACATGACTTTTAACTGAACCAAAATTAGATGCTGTAGCATCTTCAGGCAAAGATGGGATTTTTTCATGAGTAATATCCTGAATGACTAAATCTACCATACCCAAGTCTCCAAGAGTTGCCATATCTCCAACTACACTACTATCTTGCTGCCCCAGTGTAAGCTTCGCAAGGCCTAACAAAGTTCCTCCTCCTACACCACTTCCACCTATATGTTTCACTTCACCTGCTTTCACACAAACAAAAGCTGTACCTGTCCCCATACTCACTACCAAGGCCTCTTCAAGCCCTGCAAGATGAACCCCACCTAGACCAATAGCTTCAAACTCCTTAACCTTATAAGTAGGAATATCAAAAATAGTTTCTTCTATAAAAGAAGCACCTACTCCTGTCAAAATAATACGTTTGACTGCCCTTAAAGAAAGTTGATGTGTTTTCAAGAAGTTTCCAATAGCACCATATAATGAAGTCATTTGATCTGTTGCCCGTACTTGCAAGGTACCTATCAACCTTTGGTCTAAATCATAACCTATGATTTTAGTTGTTGAACCGCCTACATCTACTCCTAAAACAACTTGCATTTCACTCATTTGTCTCATCCATTCTTTACTAAATAGTTTTTATATGTCGCTATTATAGCACATTGTATTTCCAAATTTTCAAGTTAACAACATTTTAACATAGCTTAAAAACCCCAATACACTCAGATATTCTAAGTTTAAGCCCTACATTAAAAAGCGCATCCAACTAAAATAACCTAAGAGGATGTCTATCCTCTTAGGTTATTTTCTATAACAAAAATTAATTATTTATTTTTAAGTGCTGCTTGTGCTGCCGCTAAACGTGCAATAGGTACACGGAATGGAGAACAAGATACGTAGTTTAAGCCGATGTTGTGACAGAATTCAATAGATGATGGATCCCCACCATGTTCCCCACAAATACCTAGTTTAATATTTGGTCTTGTACTACGTCCTTTTTCAGCTGCCATTTGTACAAGTACACCTACACCTGTTTGATCAAGTCTTGCAAATGGGTCTGATTCGTAGACACCTTTTCCGTAGTAGTCTTCTAAGAATTTACCAGCATCATCACGTGAGAAGCCGAATGTCATTTGTGTTAAGTCGTTTGTACCGAATGAGAAGAATTCTGCCTCTTCAGCAATTTGGTCAGCTGTTACTGCTGCACGTGGAATTTCAATCATTGTACCTACATGATATTCAAGTTCTACACCTGCAGCTTCGATTGCTTTATTCGCAGCTGTTACAACAACATCTTTAACATATTTTAATTCTTTGACTTCGCCAACAAGTGGAATCATAATCTCAGGAATAATGTTATAGCCTTTTTCAGCTTTTACTTGAAGTGCTGCTTCAATGATTGCACGTGCTTGCATTTCAGCAATTTCTGGATAAGAAACTGCAAGTCGGCATCCACGATGTCCCATCATTGGGTTGAATTCATGAAGTGATTCAACTGTAGCTTTTAAATCTTCAAAAGTAATGTCCATATTATCAGCAAGTTCTTTAATATCTTCATCTGAATGAGGTAAGAACTCATGAAGTGGTGGGTCAAGAAGACGTACAGTTACTGGTCTTTCTTCCATAGCTTCGTAGATGCCTACAAAGTCACCTTTTTGAAGTGGAAGAAGGGCTTCAAGTGCTTCTCTTCTTTCTGCTTCAGCTTTAGCTACAATCATTTTACGTACTTTCATAATACGATCTTCTTCAAAGAACATATGCTCTGTACGGCAAAGTCCAATACCTTCAGCGCCAAATTTAACAGCATTTTGTGCATCTTTTGGTGAGTCAGCATTTGTACGTACTTTAAGTGTACGATATTTGTCAGCCCAAGCCATGAATGTTTCAAAGTCCCCTGTAATTTCTGGCTCTACAGTTGCTACGTCTTCACCATAGATGTTACCTGTTGAACCATCAAGTGAGATGTAATCCCCTTCACCAAATGTCATCCCACCAAGTGAGAATGTTTTAGCTTCTTCATCAATTTTGATTTCACCACAACCAGATACACAGCATGTCCCCATACCACGAGCAACTACTGCTGCATGTGATGTCATCCCACCACGTACAGTTAAGATTCCTTTTGCTGCTGCCATACCTTCAATATCTTCTGGTGATGTTTCAAGACGAACAAGAATGACGCGTTCTCCTCTTGCACCAGCTACTTTCGCATCATCAGCTGTGAAGTATACTTTACCAGCTGCAGCACCTGGAGATGCTGGTAATGCTTTGCCAATTACTTTGGCTTCTTTAAGTGCTTTAGCATCAAACATTGGGTGAAGTAATTGATCAAGTTGTTTTGGTTCTACACGAAGCACCGCTGTTTCTTCTGTAATTTGTCCCTCTTCTACTAAGTCTACCGCAATTCTTAAAGCAGCTGCAGCTGTTCTTTTACCATTACGTGTTTGTAAGAAGTAAAGCTTACCATCTTCTACAGTGAACTCCATATCTTGCATGTCATGGAAGTGGTTTTCAAGTTTATTTGAAATAGCCATAAACTCTTCATAAACAGCTGGCATATCTTGTTCAAGTTGTGAAATGTGGTTTGGTGTTCTAATACCAGCAACTACGTCTTCACCTTGAGCATTGATTAAGTATTCACCGTAAATTAAATTTTCACCAGTAGACGGATTTCTTGTGAAGGCAACACCTGTACCAGATGTTTCACCCATGTTCCCGAATACCATCATTTGTACATTTACTGCTGTACCCCAGTTAGATGGATAATCGTTCATTCTTCTGTACACAATTGCACGTGGGTTCATCCATGAACGGAATACTGCTTTAATAGATTCCATCAATTGGTCTTGTGGTTCTTGTGGAAAATCTACTCCCTTCACTTCTTTGTATAACGCTTTATAACGTATAACCATTTCTTTTAAGTCACTAGCATCGAGGTCTGTATCTAATGTAACGCCTTTTACTTCTTTCATTTCATCAATAATTTTTTCAAAACGTGGTTTTGGAATTTCCATTACAACGTCTGAGAACATTTGGATAAAACGACGATATGAGTCATATGCAAACCTTTCATTTTGTGTTTTGTTTGCAAGACCAGCTACAGCTTCATCATTAAGGCCTAAGTTAAGTACTGTATCCATCATACCTGGCATTGATACTCTAGCACCTGAACGTACAGATACTAAAAGTGGGTTTTCATTGTCACCAAATTTTTTGCCTGAAATTTCTTCAAGTTCCACTAAAGCTGATTTGATTTGATCTTGGATTGCATCTGATAAACTTTGATCATTATTGTAGTACTCTGTACAAGCTTCTGTTGTCACTGTGAATCCTTGAGGAATTGGTAACCCTAATTGTGTCATTTCAGCAAGGTTTGCACCTTTACCTCCGAGAAGGTTTTTATCTTTCCCATTTCCTTCTTTAAACATATATACCCATTTTTGGCTCATGTATGTACCCTCCTAGATTTTCTTTAAGAATTGTTAGCACTATTTTTGCGACGAATAGTAAATAACTAATTTTTCTCGTTTCGTTATCATTATATCATAAATTATTAATTTTAAAATAGTATTTTATTATTTTCTAATCAATTTTGTTATTTTAATAATTTATACACAAAAATAAAATATTTTTTTATCTAATTGTGACGATTTTTTCTCTTATTAATTTATTTTTTAAACATTATTATATATAAACTATATCTTTTTACTTTCATAGTTTATATATAATAATAAAAATAATAAACAAACACCCCGAAATGTATCATTCCGGGGTGTTTGTTTATTATATAAAATCCTATTAGAATTCCATTTTGCTTTCAATATAGTTAACAAGCTCGCTAATTGCTACACGTTCTTGGGCCATAGTATCACGATCTCTTACAGTTACCATATGATCATCTTTAGAATCAAAATCGAAAGTAATACAGAATGGTGTACCAATTTCATCTTGTCTTCTATAACGTTTACCAATTGAACCACTTTCATCGTATTCTACGTTGAAGTGTTTAAGAAGTGTATGATATACAGCTGTTGCTTCTTCTGATAATTTTTTAGAAAGTGGTAAAACAGCCGCTTTTACTGGTGCAAGTGCTGGATGGAATCTAAATACAGTACGTGTATCGCCATCTTCAAGTGCTTCTTCGTCATATGCTTCACAAAGGAATGCCAAAGTTACACGATCAGCTCCAAGTGATGGTTCAATACAGTATGGAATGTATCTTTCATTTGTTGTTTGATCAAAGTAAAGCATTTCTTCACCAGAATGTGTACTATGTTGTTTAAGGTCATAATCTGTACGAGATGCAATACCCCAAAGTTCACCCCAACCAAATGGGAATAAGAACTCGATATCTGAAGTTCCGTTGCTGTAGTGTGAAAGTTCTTCTTCAGAGTGGTCACGCATACGCATGTTTTCTGGTTTTACACCTAAATTAAGAATCCAATCCTTACAGTAATTTTTCCAGTAGTCAAACCATTCAAGCTCTGTACCTGGTTTACAGAAGAATTCAAGTTCCATTTGTTCAAATTCACGCGTTCTGAAGATGAAGTTACCTGGGGTAATTTCATTTCTAAATGATTTACCAATTTGTCCAATACCGAATGGTACTTTCTTTCTACTTGTACGTTGTACATTTTTAAAGTTAACAAAGATCCCTTGCGCTGTTTCTGGTCTTAAGTAAACAGTATTTTTAGAGTCTTCAGTTACACCTTGGAAAGTTTTGAACATTAAGTTGAATTGACGAATATCTGTGTAGTCATGAGCTCCACATGTTGGACATGGAATTTGGTTGTCTGAAATAAATTGTTGCATTTGTTCGTTTGACCAACCATCTACTACAAGATCTTCACCTTTTTCATGCATGAAATCTTCAATAATTTTATCTGAGCGGAAGCGTTCTTTACAAGCTTTACAGTCCATAAGAGGGTCACTAAATCCACCTACATGTCCTGAAGCTACCCATACTTGTGGGTTCATTAAAATTGCACAGTCCACACCTACGTTGTAGGGACTTTCTTGAATGAATTTTTTCCACCAAGCTTTTTTAACGTTGTTTTTAAGTTCTACACCCAATGGGCCGTAATCCCAAGTATTCGCAAGTCCTCCATAAATTTCTGAACCTGGATATACAAATCCTCTAGATTTTGCTACAGCAACGACTTGTTGCATTGATTTTTCTTGCATCTCATTACCTCCTTGTTTGTTAAATAAATAAAAAAACCTTTCGTCTCTTGCCTAAGCAAGGGACGAAAGGTTACTTCCGCGGTTCCACCCTAATTGGATAACGAGTTATCCCACTTTCATGGTTTGCTCCAAAGCGCCTTCATAAAATGATACCGTAACTGGCTTCCACCCTCCCAGTCTCGCTTAAACGTTTCGCTTTTACTACTCCTCTTTCTCATCGCAAACATAAATATGCATTTATGACTATAATGTAACAAAAAGCCTTGCACGTGTCAAGTATCTGAACCTATTCTTTTGGTGCAATAATAAGATGTAGCATAACTTCATCATCACCTTTGCTTACCACAAGGTCATTTTCACTATCTATCTGTAATACTAATTGCGTTTTGAAATCAGCTTTATCTACACCTTGTAGAACATAGGTAATGACACCCTCTTGCTCCCATGTCTCCAGTCCAACTTGCCTACTTACACAATAGTCTTCTACAAACTGTATAAGTGCTGTTACATCACTGCATACAACATTCCATTGTTCACTTGTAGCCTCATAAGCCACTCTCTCAGTCGCTGTAGCTGCATAACCTACACGCTTTCCCTCTTCTTCAGGCATAAGGGCATAGCTTTCTGCCTGCGCTCTAGATTTAGATTGCTCTGGCGCACTGGCGAGTGGAGATACTTGAGTCGCACCTATTTGTGGGTCTTGCCCACTTGGTACAAGCACAAATCCTATTACTACTGCAGCGGCAAGTCCTGAGGCATAAGTGAGCCAACGGTAAACACTTTTTTTACTTTTTTTCTCTTTCACTACTGTTCTTTTTATATCTTGAACACAGGGTTCTTTGATTTGTAATTGTTCCATTTCCACTCGGGACTGTTCTTTAAGTAATGCTTTGTGTACTGAGGCATGAAACCCCTCTGGAAGTGGTACATCCTCTAGGTCTTCTAATCCTTTAATCATCATATGCATCATTTCAAACGTCTCTTGGCATGTAGGGCAATCTTTAAGATGTACTTCAAGCTGCAATTTTTCGTCATATGATAAGGCATCATCTAAATAAAGGGATATTAATTGTTGGTAGTCTTCACATTTCATATGTTGCCCTCCTTCTTAATCGTTTGACGAAAAAAAGACTTATAAGGTTCCTTATTTTGGGTTAAAATCTGTTTCATAGCAAGTCGGGCTCTTGAAAGCCTAGATTTTACAGTCCCCTTATTCATTTCTAAAGCTTCTGCGATCTCATCATAGCTAAGTCCTTCTATATCTCTTAAGAGAAGAATTTGTTTATATTCTTCTTTAACTTCGGTTAAAGCCTGTTTCATAATATCTTGAAGCACCATCTGCTCCACATGTTCACCCATCTCATCTCTTTTAGAACCCACTTCTAAAACCCACTCAGTCTCTGAATCTTTAGATGTCTGATAAAGAGAAACCTCTTCTTCTAAACGGTGCTTTCTTTTTCTAATAAGATCGAGACATTGGTTCGTGCTAATACGATAAACCCAGGTGCTAAACTTAGAATTCCCCTCAAACGTATGCAGTTGTTTCCACAGTTTCACACAAATTTCTTGAGCCCCATCATAGGCTTCTTGCTCATCCCCTAGCATACGCAAGCAAATGTTATAAATGCGTTTTTCATAATCTATGATTAAAGCTTCAAAAGCCGCAATATCTCCATTTTGTGCTTTACAAATCAAGTGTTTCTCTATTTGTTCATCCAATTGACTAGTTCCTTTCTTCCTTAACTTATGACCCTATTATTATCCTCATTATCATATCATATTTCCAACTCGATGACATCTTTATTCCCATGTCTGTAAAAAAACATAGTTCTCATCAAAAAAATTGGCAAATTATGCTTGAACTTTTAAGATGAATCTGCTATGATAAAAAAGCAACCGGCGGATGTGGCGGAATGGCAGACGCAGCAGACTCAAAATCTGCCGATGGTAACATCGTAAGGGTTCGAGTCCCTTTATCCGCATAAAAACCTGAAAAGTTTACTTTTCAGGTTTTTTCTTTTTTATATCCATTTGTATGCGATCCCATTTATTCTCTTTTCTTAACTCTAGATACATTTGATACCCTTTTTTTAAAATATACTTTTCATCAGAAAACCTAATAAGATGATACGCTTCGTGAAATTTGTAATACCCACTATCTAAAAAGTGTTCTTCACGCTGCGGTTTGCTATAAAAGTTCCCAGCACGCATTAAATACCAATGAACGGTTTTATTGACCAAGTCATCTTTCCCTTGAAAAGTATATTGGGTAGACCCAATATACTCTACAATTTGTGCATCTACCCCTGATTCTTCCTTAACTTCTCTTATAGCTGTCATCTCATTGGTTTCGCCGTGTTCTACAGTCCCTTTAGGAAGCACCCAGCCTACATATTTATATTCCCTTTTACTCTTGATATCTTTATACAAGGCAAGGACTTTCCCCTTATGCACGACAACGCCACCACAACTGACAGTTTCAATCATAAAGCCACCTGTCTTTCTTTTATACTCTAGTTAACTTTAGTATAGCTTGTTTGAACTTATTTTTCAACCAAATCCAAAGGACTATTCATCTTTATAAGCTTCTAATAAAGTACGTGTCACATCAAGAGCTTTTGAACCTTTCCCACCTTGTTCTACAACAACAGCAAAGACAATACTTTCTTTCTCTCCATCCTTATCTTCTGCAAAACCTACAAATAAAGAATGATCTCCACCTGTTTCATTTTGAGCAGTTCCCGTCTTACCACCAATAGTCATATCACTTCGATATACTCGATTGCCTGTCCCTTCTTCTACTACTTTAATCATTAGATCTTTTAATGTTCTACAAAGTGACTCATCTAAATAAGTACCTTCATATTGAGGTAAGTTTTTAAGTTCTATTTTTCCTTTAGTATTCACGGAATAGTCTACAATATAAGGTGACATGAGTACACCATCATTGTAGATAATCGAAGCTACCATAGCCAAGTGTAACGGAGACATCAACGTTTCACCTTGCCCCATATACGTAGCAAGCTTATTGAAGGCATCACTCTCATCTGTTAATTTGAAAACACTAGCCTTATAGTCAATTTGCGCCCCTAATGCACGATTAAATAGAAGGTCTGTAGCAACTTTTCCTAATGCCTGAGGTGACACTTGGTCACTTAAGGAGATAAAGTACGTATTACAAGATTTAATAAAAGCCGATTCTAAATTGACCACTCCATGTGCCTTGCCATTAATACATTTAATCTCATAACCATTTTTAGAAATCATGCCTTTACAATCATACTCATAGTTGAAGGCACCCTCTCCAAGTTGTTCTAAGTAAGCAATGGTTGTCAAAATTTTAAAGGTTGATCCGGGTGGATACAGACCTTGAGTCGCTCGATTAAGGAGTACACTGCTATTGGTATCTTCTACTAAACTTCCCCAGTTCTCTCCAACTGTATTGGGATTGAATCCTGGATTGGAGTACAATGCCTTGATTTTTCCGGTACCTGGTTCAATAGCTACTACAGCACCCTGGTAGTCTCCAAGGCCCTCTCTACTGGCTTGTTGAAGCTTATGGTCTAAAGTCAAATAAACATCATGCCCTTTAAATTTTTCATCTGTAAAAGCAAAAGCAAAAAGTGATCTAAGCGTGTAATTGGGGTACAACAGTTCAACATTTGCTCTTGCTTCCACCCCAGCTTTGTCATGTCCTACATAGCCCACGGCATGAGCATAAGTTTTCCCATAAGGATATTCGCGCTTGCCATTTTTGCTTGTTGCAAGTACCTCCCCGTTGGTATCTAAAATATCTCCTCGTACTACTTCACTTTCTAAGTGATCTAAACGTTTATTATAAGGATTAACAATCAACTTCTTACTTTCTACAACAGTAAAGTAACCCATATAGGCAATAACACCTACAAAGAGGAGTAAAAAGACACTGGCTACTCGGTAAATATAACGATTATTCTTCAATCTCTTTCCCCTCCTTTCTTGCAAACTTGAGCGTTTTACGTACAAAATAAGTAAGAATCCCCATCATCGCTAGGCATACAAATAAGGATGTACCACCATAGCTTACAAAAGGTAAAGTAATCCCTGTAAGTGGAATAAGCTTCAACACCCCACCTACTATAATCAAAGTTTGCAAACCAATAATGACTACAAATCCAATACATACAAACTTTGTAAAGTCTCCAAGCTGGATAAGTGCACCTTTAAGTCCTTGTAAAATAAGTCCTAAAATCACTAGTAAGACTACTATTCCTACAATATTCCCAAGTTCTTCACATACTGCTGCAAAGATATAATCGGTCGTAACAATAGGAATTTTGTTAGGAATCCCACGAGTAAGTCCACTTCCAAACCAGCCCCATGTACCAATGGCAAAGAGACCCTGTACAACTTGATAACCTGTGTTGGAAATATCCGCCCAAGGATCTAGCCAAGCCTCCACTCTTATTCTTACATGTCCAAAGCATAAGTAGGCTAGGCAAGCCGCTACACCTCCGCCTGCTATCCCTATTAAAGGTAAAAAAGCACTTGTTGTACCGATATATAGCATAATTAAAAAGGTAAGTCCATAGAGTAAGGCGCCTCCTAAATCTCTTTGAAGAACTAACATCATTAAGATACTCCCTACAAACAAGACAGATTGAAAAATGACAGAAAGCTTATGTGGCTTAAAGTCAAACTCATCAAAATGTGCTGCTAAAAATAAGACAAAGGTTACCTTTCCAAACTCAGAAGGTTGAAATCCAATTCCTGCAATCTCTACCCAGTTCATGGCACCATACTTGGACTCTCCAAACAGGAACGGGAGCATAATCATCCCTAGTGTGAGTCCCATATAAAGTAACTTAAATTTAGAGTGTAGCATTTTTCCACAGATTGTAGGTAAGAACATAGCTACACACATACCTAATATAAACCACGTAATTTGTTTGGTCGCTTCTGCATGATTTAAACGCTCTAACATAATGTAGCTAACATCTACAAGAAAAAAGATAATATACCAAATCACTAGCTCATCTTGTCTTTTTAAACGTAACATAAGCCATCTGATAAAAACCATCGCTACAACAAGAATAATACTATTAATAATAATCCCTTGTCGCATCTGCAAGCTTGTAGCCTTTCCAAACAAAATAGCTGTTCCCCCTAGGTGAAAAAAGAGGATACATGAAAACATAAGGGAATACTTATGAATAGGTTGGCCAAGGGAATAACTGATAAAAGGTTTCATAAAACTAAAAATCAGTACCACAAAAAGTATGGCAAACCCTGCAAATATAAAACGACTTAGTAAAATCATTAACTCTAAATAGGCCATTTCATCACCTCTTTTTCTTTAGTCGATAGGCTTTAAGAAACTTGCTTTTTGACTTTTGAAGGTTACAGGTTTGTTACCTAGTACACTTTCAAGCACATCTTTAGTTTCTTGTCCATTTTCCTGTGTGAACCAAATACGGTAGATTGCAAGGGAGGTATTATATAAATATTTTTCTGGATCAATAAAAAGCGGCTCATGCATAAGAATTTGCATTTTACATCCTACACAGTCTGTAGTCAATGGCCAAATAGCACCTTTACGATCACGTAGACTATACTGCTTTGTTGGTTGTTTCTTTTGGCACAACTTATGATTACCAAGCACACACTGTTCAGTTATCATAACAGGTAAACGTCCATAAATAATCATTTCTAATGGCCCTGCTAACCCCTCCATTTCTTCTTTAGAAAGTTCTGCTGAAATTGCAATGCGTGTCGCACCCTTTTCTAACCACTGATGAATGGCTTCATTGTTCATCGTATTTAAATTATAATCGATTACTTTTTCTTTTTCACTGGTATTGAGAATATAAAATACGCCTAATGTACGAATGACATAGCCTGTCAGCCCACTTCCTTCCCATAGAGGTAAGCTCTTTTTAATTTTAAGGATCGCTTTCTCTTTTGTAATGGCTGGAAAGACGATATACATGGCTTTGCCTTTAGCTACGCAAAGTTCTAGTGCCTCTTGTGTGATTGTATCATTGTATTGCCACTCCCAGTAAATACTTTTAAAAGTGTCATAGGTTAAAGCGACTTTCAACTGTTCTATTGTACTTACTTGTACCACATAAGCCGCCTCTTCTTGATGACGAATATTCTCACTTGGTGTGTACCCTGTATAAGTATCTACTTGACCTTGTGTACAAATCAAAGTCTCTAACTGACTAGCCGCTTCACGTCTGAGTTCATTGAGTTTGCTAATGGTCATGTAAGCGCCACTCTCCCACTCTACCTCTAAACTTGTAAGTTCAAAAGAAGTACTCCCAAGCTTTGAGAGTTTCTCTACAGCTACTTCTTTAGTAAGTGGTGCACTTTGAGCCTGCTCTAATATATCCCCTACCGCTGTAGCATGTAAGTCTTGATAACTTAATGTATAAGTCACAGGTTCACCAATTTTCCCTTGCACCCAACCTTGTACAGGTATTTTACGTTGTGATTTTTCATAACTTTTACGAAGTACCTTAAGCAAGGTATTGTTTTTAGATAAATAAACAGGACTTTTTTCATCAACCCAGTCCTCTACTCGCACGGTAAATGTTTGACCTGCAGGATAAACTTTGGAAATACCCGTTCCTGCATGTTTTTTCTTATTCCAAATTTCAAGTCCATCTCCAGGATTCAATGTTTTATCTGTATAAATGGTTGCAAGTTTATTACGTTTATCATATTTAACAATATGTCCGACACGAAGACCAATATTTTTGGGTGTCTTTTCAGTCAGCATGTCAATGCCTGCCTTCTTAAAGTAATAGCCTTCTGAGAAGCCTCCACGATTGAAGATAGATTGTAGGGTTTCTAAATCTTCTTGTTCTACTTTATAGTTTTTAGGATCTTTTTGTGCTAAATCAATATATTTACGATACACTTGTGTCACAGAAGCCACATACTCTGGAGACTTCATGCGTCCTTCCATTTTAAAAGAGTCAATGCCTGTTGCAATAAGTTCTGGTAAAAAATTTAAGGTATAAAGGTCTTTTGGACTCAAGAAGTAAGTGGATTGAATTTTTTCTTCGCCATCTTCTAATAAGTCATAGGTCATACGGCAAGGTTGTGCACAACGTCCACGATTTCCACTACGTCCACCAATTTGACTACTAAAGAGGCATTGACCAGAGTAAGAGTAGCACAACGCACCATGAATGAAAGTTTCAATTTCAATATCCACTTCTTCTTTAATTTTTTTAATTTCAGTAAGTTGCATTTCTCTAGCAAGTACCACACGTTTGAAGCCAAAGTGTTTAAGGAAAAGAACATCTTCTAGGCTATGTGCACTCATTTGGGTACTTGCATGGAGTTCAATTTGTGGGAAATAACGTTTAATGAGCTCTGCTACGCCTAAATCTTGTACAATCACGGCATCTACACCAAATCTAGCCAAAGATGCTAAATAGTCCATCAATGCGCCTAACTCTTCTTCTTTAATTAAAGTATTTACGGTAATATGGGTTTTCACACCACGAAGTTTACAATAGTTGACGATTTTTCCTAGTTCATCTTCATCAAAGTTGTCAGCAAATTGTCTTGCATTAAATACTTTTCCACCTACAAAGATGGCATTGGCCCCATTCTCAATAGCTGCAAGAGCATTTTCAAATTTGCCAACTGGTGCTAATAATTCTACTTGTTTCACGCTTTGTCCTTCTTTCTTTTTTCATCATAAAAGGGGCAACCTAAAATTACCCCCCTGAGTCAAACTGTATTTTATTTTTCGATCATCTTTAATTGACTGATTTCAAGTGCCATTTCTTCTACACGGTCTAATAGCGCTAAGTTTTCTTCATTACACTTTTCAAGTTCTTGAGTGAACCGCTCTAAGTCAGTCTCTAGTTTCACGCACTCATCTGCTAAGTTAAGCGCAATAAGCATTTGTCTTTTTTCAGAACTCCAACGATGCATAGGATCATTTTTTTGAACTTCCATCACCTTTTTGTTCAAAAGTGCTGCGGCTTTTTGAATATGTTTTTCTGACTCATTGCCCTGTAATGAAAAAACTTGTCCCCCGATCCTGACTTCTACTCTATTTTTCGTCATCCTAAACACCCCAGTATGTGCCTTTTGTATTTTTTGTCATTATACCATAGGTTGTCTGAAAAAACTATGTTATTGACGTAACTCTTCTGGAATTTGCAAAAAATTCTTAGCATCTTCTGTAAGCATACGTCCTCTTGGCGTACGTTGTAGCAAACCTTGTTGCATGAGATACGGTTCATAAACATCTTCTAAGGTTTCACGCTCTTCACCAATGGTTGCAGCAAGGGTCTCAAGACCTACTGGGCCACCTTTAAATTGGTTCCAAATGGTATTTAAAATACGTCTATCTATTTCATCTAGGCCATAAGTATCGATATTTAGAAGTTTTAAGGAAGCCAGTGCAGTCTCCTCATTAATCACGCCGTCATATTTAATACTTACAATGTCACGTACACGTTTTAACAAACGATTGGCAAGACGTGGAGTGCCTCTTGAACATTTTCCAATCTCTCCCGCACCTACTTCATCGATGCCCACTTCTAAAATACGCGCAGTACGTTCCACAATCTTTCTGAGTTCTTCTAATGAGTAGTATTCAAGGCGTTGAACAATACCAAAACGGTCACGAAGTGGTGAGCTCAGCATACCTGCACGGGTCGTAGCACCAACAAGTGTAAAAGGTGGTAGCGAAAGTCTAATAGATTTAGCCGTTGGCCCTTTTCCAACAACAATATCTATATGATAGTCTTCCATAGCTGAATACAGTACCTCTTCTACTTGCCTCGGCATACGATGAATTTCATCAATGAAAAGTAAGTCACCTGGTTGTAAACCATTTAAAATTGCCGCAATATCTCCTGGTTTCTCAATAGCAGGTCCTGCTGTAACTTTCAATTTAACGCCCATCTCATGGGCAATAACACCAGCAAGGGTGGTCTTCCCCAGCCCCGGTGGTCCATAGAGTAAGACATGGTCTAAAGCTTCTCCTCGTCCTTTGGCTGCTTCAATAAAAATTTTCAGATTTTCTTTAATAGTACTTTGTCCAATATAGTCCTCAAGGGTCAAGGGTCTAATATTATTTTCTATGTCATTGTCTTCTGTGTGTAAGTCTGCAGACATCATACGTGTTTCCATTTACTTGCCCCCCCTTAATTTGTAAGTAACGCCAAAGCTTTTTTAATAATTGTTTCAGTTGTATCGTTATAGTCAAAGATAGCTTGAACTGATTTTCTTGCTTCTGATCCTGGGAAGCCTAGAGCTTCTAAGGCTGCTATAGCCTCTTCTTTTGCTTGTCCTGTCGCTTCTGGTAAGCCTTTTTCTAAGTAAGCTAAATCTGGCATAGCCAAACGCTGTACAACATCTTTGAGTTCAAGGATAATACGTTGAGCTGTCTTTGGACCAATGCCACTTACTTTTCCTAGTGCCTTATGGTCTTGCATCATAATAATTTCAATAAGATGATCTACATCGTATAAATTCATCATTTGTAAAGCTGTCTTGGGGCCGATACCATTTACCCCTACTAGCTTTTTAAAAAGTTCTTTTTGCTGTACGGTTACAAATCCGTAGAGGTCATGGGCATCCTCTTTAATATTTTCAAAAATATAAAGTTTCACTTGTTTGCCTCTTTGTAAGACATTTCTATTTTGCTCATAAGGTACAAAGACTTCATAGCCTATTTGCCCTACTTCTATCCATATATCATTTTCATGTATTTCAGTAATTTCGCCTTTTAAATATGCAATC
Source organism: Niameybacter sp. (assembly GCF_036655075.1). NCBI lineage: Bacteria > Bacillati > Bacillota > Clostridia > Lachnospirales > Lachnospiraceae > Niameybacter > Niameybacter sp. The sequence goes on from NZ_JAVVQU010000032.1 coordinate 23,103, forward strand.
ATAGCTTCTCCTTCAACAAGAACATTTGTTCTTATTGTACACTAATCTTATCTTTTCGTCTACTAGAAGAGCTGTCTAATCAATAAGAAAGGGCCATTGCAATGATGCAACAGCCCCAGTGACTACTTATCAGCTGGCATGTATTTTAATGGGTGTAACTGACCATCTGGTGTTTTAATCTTTGTATTAGATAACTGACTTTTAAAGTTAGATCTAAAAATTTGCAAGTATTGTTCACGTAATTTTGCTTGTTCTTCAAGCTCTGTAGGTGTTAATCCTTCAGTTTTCTTTTTGTTTGCAAGTTCATTAATACGTGCAATAAGTTTATCCATTTCCATATTCATTACCCTCTCTTATCTGGCTTTAAACCATGTCCCTACTTCTTGGCCTTCTAAAATGTTATATAGCACATTAATATCATCTCCTAAAGCAACAATCGTATGAGTATTGTTTGCTTTAGCAATTTTTGCTGCTGTAATCTTAGTTGTCATACCACCTGTTCCAAACTGAGAACCCGTGTCTTTCCCTAATCCTTCAACTTCTGGTGTAATCTCATCTACTTGACTAATAAGTGTTGCTTCAGGATTATCTTTTGGATTATCGGTATAAAGCCCATCAATATCCGTCAGTAAAATGAGTAAGTCTGCATCTACAAGCTCTGCTACCATTGCAGATAATGTATCATTGTCACCAAAACGGTAACCTTCGATTTGTGCTGTAGAAATACAGTCATTTTCATTAATAATTGGAATCACACCTAATTTAAGAAGTGCAAATAATGTATTTTGAGCATTTTGGTTTTTAATCGGATCTTCAATTACATCTTTAGTCAGGAGCACTTGTGCAATCACTTGGTTGTACTCTCCAAAAAACTTTTCATAGATTTGCATTAAAATAGCTTGCCCAATAGCAGCTGCCGCTTGCTTCATCTCAAGTTCTTGTGGACGCTCACTTAGTCCCATTCTTCTTGTCCCAACACCAATGGCTCCAGAAGATACTAATATGATTTCCTTACCTTGATGATTTAAATCGGTTAAAACACGTGCTAATTTTTCCATTTTGTTTAAGTTGGTTTGGCCATTTGAGTGTGTCAAAGATGACGTCCCAATCTTAACGATAATACGTTGACTTTCTAAAAGCTGATTTCTCATGATTTCCTCCCGCCATTTAACTACCTAGTCGCCCTATAATCTTGCTTGGGCTGGCAATGTTTTTATTGCTAATTTTTCTGTCTCTTCATCATTTGTAAGTCGTGTCAGACTTGCCATCATATGTTTTTTTGTAATGGTAAGTGCTTGTATCCCCGGCGTATCTCTTTTTGCCTTTTCTTCAATAAGTGCTGTTGGAATAATGGCAGAACGCTCATCTGTTCGTGTACACTGGATATAGGTTTCCTCATGAATCGCACACATACCTACACAACTTGCCTTACCGTAGTATGCTTTAACAAGCTTTTTACGATTTGTCTTTGTTTCATAGACATTGAGTGGCACACGCGCCACCTTTCCTGTTTCAAACCCAAAAATCATAGAACCGGAATAGTCCATGGTTGGATAAACATATAAAATTGTTTCATCTGGTTCTAAGTCTAATACATTCGGTAAATAGACCCCATATTGGCTGGCTTTACAGTCTTCAAGTTCATACGTTTTTATTTTATACACATTACACTTATTTGTGAAGAATAAAAGATCACTTTTATTCATAGTTTCTACTTCTTGACAAATAATATCGTTATCTTTCATCTTCTGCTCCCCACTACTACGTAGGGAAGCTAGTGAAATTTTCTTTAAATACTGATGTTCTGTAAAGAAAATTTTCAAGCTATAATCTTCGATTAATGCATCACTTGGAAGTGCTTCTATTTTATGAGGTTCAATTAAAGTCGTACATCTAGGTTTTGAATATTTCTTTTTCGTTTGTTTCAGTTCATCACTAATAACTTTTTTAAGTTTTTGATCACTTCCAATAATCTCAGATAAGCGCGCCATTTCTTGTGCTAGCTTGTCTACATCTTGTAAAGTGTTTAAAATATATTGCTGATTTAAATGACGCAACTTAATCTCAGCCACAAATTCTGCTTGCAGTTCAGTCAGTTCAAAAGCACGCATCAAGTTTGGAACAACCTGATTTTCCTTTTCAGTATGGCGGATAATCTCAATTGCCTTGTCAATATCAAATAGAATTTGTTTTAGGCCTAGTAAAAGGTGATGTCTTTTTTCCATCTTTTCAATATTATACGTAAACTTACGCACGAGACAATCTTTTCTAAAGCGTACCCATTCTTCAATAATACGTTTGACACCCAGCACTTTAGGTGCTCCATCAATAAGGAGATTAAAGTTACAACTAAAACTATCTTCTAAAGTAGTTAACTTAAAAAGTTTTTGCATGACAATCCCAGGGTCTGCTGCACGTTTTAAGTCTACAGTAAGCTTCAGACCAGATAAGTCTGTCTCATCTCGCACATCTGAAACCTCTTTAATTTTTCCAACTTTAACTGCATCTTCTATTTTATCAATAATCGCTTCTACCGTTGTGGTATAAGGAATCTCTGTAATTTCAATACAGTTTTCTTTTTTTACATATTGATACTTCCCTCGCATTCTAAATGAGCCACGACCACTATTCATAATTTGTCTCATCTCTTCTTTGTCATAGAAGATTTCTCCACCTGTAGAAAAGTCTGGTGCTAAGATGTAGTCTGTTACATCCACCTTGTCGTCTTTCAAGTATGCAATAGTTGCATCACATACTTCATCTAAGTTGAAACTACAAATGTTGCTGGCCATCCCTACGGCAATTCCTTGATTAGGATTGACTAAAATATTAGGAAACGTTACAGGTAGTAACGTTGGTTCCTTCATCTTCCCATCATAGTTATCTACAAATTCAACTGCATTTTCTTCAATATCTTTAAAAAGTTCTTCACAAATATCACTTAGCTTAGCTTCTGTATAACGGGAAGCTGCATAAGCCATATCTCTTGAATACACTTTCCCAAAGTTTCCTTTAGAATCTACAAAAGGTGTATTAAGTGCTGCATATCCTTTTGTCAAACGCACCATTGTCTCATAGATGGCTGCATCCCCATGAGGATTCAGTTTCATCGTCTGCCCTACAATGTTAGCCGATTTGGTTCTGGCTGATTTTAATAGTGACATTTTATACATGGTGTAAAGTAACTTACGATGTGAAGGCTTAAATCCATCTATCTCAGGCAGGGCACGAGAAACAATAACACTCATGGCATAAGGCATGTAGTTAGACTCTAACGTCTCTGATATATTTTGTCTAACAATCTTTTCATTCATCTTAAACCCTCCCTTCTTAACTCATATCTAATTGATCTAAATATTCATGGCCTACTTCTGCAATAAAGGCCTTTCTACCTGCTAGATTATCTCCAAGCAGTCTTTCGAATACTTCCTTCGTACGTTCTGCATCTTCTGGCATCACTTGAATCAGTCTTCTTGTCTCAGGATTCATCGTAGTTTCCCACATCATTTCAGGGTCATTTTCACCAAGCCCTTTTGAACGTTGAATCGTATACTTCGCTTTAAGCTTGACTAAAATTTGTGCTTTTTCAAACTCAGAATACGCAAAGTAAGTTTTATCCTTCGTATTAATTTCATAAAGTGGTGTCTCTGCAATAAACACTTTACCCTCTTTAATCAAAGTCGGTACAAGAGAATACAGCATCGTTAAAATCAATGTGCGAATTTGGAACCCGTCTACATCAGCATCCGTACAGATGACTACTTTGTGCCATCTCAAATTATCTAATTCAAAAGTATGAAGCTCTTTGTTGTGTTTACTTGTAATCTCTACACCACAACCGAGCACTTTTAAGAGGTCTATAATGATATCACTCTTAAAGATTTTATCATAATCTGATTTGAGGCAATTTAGGATTTTCCCTCTTACTGCCATAATACCTTGAAATTCTGAATTTCTTCCAAGTTTACAAGACCCAAGCGCAGAATCCCCTTCTACGATATAAAGTTCACGTTTATTAATATCTTTTGTACGACAATCTACAAACTTTTTAATGCGATTTGTAATATCAATCGTTCCACCTAGCTGTTTACGCACATTAATTCTTGTACGTTCTGCTTTTTCACGACTACGTTTATTGACAAGAACTTGTTTGGCAATACGCGTTGCCTCATCTCTATTTTCAATAAAGTAAATAGAAAGGTAATCTTTTAAGAAGTCTTGTATTGCTTCTTGGATAAACTTATTTGTAATGGCTTTTTTCGTTTGATTTTCATAGCTTGTAATCGTTGAGAAAGAGTTGGCAATCAAAATCAAACTATCTTGAACATCTACAAAAGTTACCTTTTTCTCATCTTTGTTATAAAGATTTTCATTTTTCAAGTATTGATCGATACAGTAGACAAAGGCATTTTTAATCGCCTTATCTGGTGCACCACCATATTCTAGAAAACTAGAGTTATGATAGTATTCTAGTAAATTTGCTTCGTTACAAAATGTAAAAGCAATTTCAAATTTAAGTCTGTACTCAGGTCGCTCTGGACTATCTTGTCCTCTTGTCTCATGTTTTACAAGCAATACTTCACTAAATTGCTTGTCCTCTGCTACTTCTTTGACATAGCCCAAAATTCCCTCTGGGTATAGATACTTGCTTTTCTCATTTCTTATTTGATCTTCGAAGTTAAAGGTAATCCCCTGATTGACAACTGCCTGACGTTTTAAAATGTTGTGGAAGTATTCACTCCTAAGTTGAATATCTGTAAAAACATCTTTATCCGGTTTCCAGTGAATACGTGTCCCTGTAGATTTGTAGTTTGCCTTTTGCTTTCTAAGTCCTCCTATATTTTCACCATGTTCAAAGTGAAGTTCGTATGCGTAGCCATCTACATGTACTTCTACATCCATGAACGCTGAACTATATTGAGTGGCACATGCGCCAAGACCATTTAATCCTAAGCTAAACTCATAGTTTTGGCCATCGTTGTTGTTATATTTCCCCCCAGCATAAAGCTCACAAAAAATAAGATCCCAGTTATAGCGGCCTTCCTTCTCGTTGTAATCAAGTGGCATGCCACGCCCATAATCTTGTACTATAATTGAATAATCTTTACAAAGTGTTACATCAATAACACTTCCATACCCCTCTTTTGCTTCATCAATCGCATTGGATAAAATCTCAAATACGGAGTGTTCACAGCCTTCGATACCATCGGAGCCAAAAATAACAGCTGGACGCAATCTTACTCTGTCCGCACCTTTTAGCGAGGAAATACTTTGATTTCCATAATTATCTTTTTTCATATTTTATCACCTGCACATTTATTCTCATTTTAATACTGTAAAATATGCTTTAAATCTTGTCAAGTTTTGCCACAGATAAAAAAAGAGGCTAGGGCGCCTCTTTTTCATCTAAATCTAAACTTACATAAACTGTAAAGCTTACAGCTAGAAGTAAAAATCCTGTTATAATTTCATACATAACCAGCCCTCTTGCTAAAGGATGTACAGGTACATAGTCCCCATATCCAACAGAAGCAATCGTAATTAAACTGACATAGAGCGCTGTAAAAGGACTTTCGATGGGTTGGTTAAACAGCCCTCCGTGAAATCCATATTGTAAATAATACGTATCTAGAATAAAGTAGAGTATAGCATATTGAATAGTCAGCTCCATAAAACTTCTAAGCGCTAATCCAATACGATCAAAATACTCTAGACCATTTTTGCTACGTCTACTAGGATCGAGCTTATCAAATACATCTTTAATAAAAGCCATAAAAATTTCATTTACCCGTGAAAGCGCCCACAAAGGAATGAAAATAAGGACAACTTTTAAAGGTGGCATGTTACCTGCTACTTGTCCCCATAAAAAAAGGATGCCCCAAATACTCAAGGCTATTCCAAAATAAATTTTGTTGAGTCTTTTGACACGTATCCCCCTGTTGGCGCTAGAGGTTGCGCTCTTCTTGTATGTGTCGCTCACCCATAACGTGGGGGCTAAGCACCATTTCAGCCAAGTCTTTTTATTAGTCATTTTGAGCCATCACTTCTTGTATGGTAAGTATCTCTGGTGGTGTGTAGCACGCTTCATAATTTTGAACGTCTATACTTTCAATATAAATAGGTGTAACAGGTGCATAGTTACCATACACACCTTTCTCTTGCAAAGTATCTAGCTGTTCTAGCCCTTCTATAATACGTCCAAATGCTGCATATTTTCCATCGAGTTGCCAATCATCTTCTAAAAGTACGAAAAACTGGCTACCTTCTGTATTGAAGTTGCGCCCCCTAGCCATGGAGAGTGTGCCTCTTTTATGTTTTAAACGGTTGTTAACACCATTGTATTTACATTCACTTTTTATATAATATCCAGGAAAACCTTTCCCATTGCCTATAGGATCTCCTACTTGAATAAGATAGTCTGGAATAATACGGCTCACCTTTGTACCTATATAATAATCTGATAAGGCTAAATAAATAAAGTTATTTACAGTATTAGGTGCCTCTTCTGGGAAAAGCTCTACTGTAAAGGTTGTATCGTCACTTAAATGAATCGTTGCAATAGGATGAGTCTCTATATTGGAACTACTAATCTCAATCGTACGATTCATAACAAACAAAATAAGCGCTATACACGCCATACTTAAACAAAATACAATTTTTTTCACTACGTGCCTCTTTCCTTAGTATTTTGTTATAGTATGGGTATGTGTTTGAATTTTTATACTTCTATACGATACATTTTTCGCTCTATAAAGCTATACAAAATCTTAACTTCATCTATATTTTCTTTTAAAACTCGCACCTTATAGCGTACCTTTTTATCTTGAGTAAGTGTTCTTAAATGTTCTACAATCTCTGCTTCCTCATAGGCCATCCCCACACATATATGGTAAATCACCCCATTCAGAATTAAATAGTACTTGTAAAAAAGTGTGCCTTGTATAGGCAGCCTCCCTATTAAGCTCTGAGATTCTAACCGTTCAAGCATCTCATACATGCCTCTTATATAGTTTAGACCACGTAGATACTCATAATAAGTGCCTGCCTTTTCAAATTCCCACGCCTCACTATAGCCCTCAATCTGTGTCATAAGCTTTGCTGGTAGTGGACTCTCCTTTGCCAGTGCTTGGTCTATAAAGTCTAAGCGCTGGGCTCGTACGTCTTGTGCGCAATAGCCCTCACACTTTCCAAATGTATTTTTCATACATTCTTCTATCTTATTTTTACAACACATAAAAGGATATTGACTTTCAAAAAATGCTTGAGCTTGTCGACTAAGACGTGGCTGAGTCAAAGGTCCAATTACTCTTAATGCTTTTTCAGGTCTTGTCTTACTCCATCTAATCCGATAGTGTGGACTACTTTCTACAATCAAATAACCATAACGCTCAGTATGCATCAATGCTGTATTGTAGGGTGGACGATAAAACTTAATCCATTTGCACTCTAGCAAAAGAGCATCTAGTTCTGTATCTGTGTAATATACTTCTACATCCCAAAGTCTCACTAACATCTGTTGAATCTTATGACCTCGCTTAATCTCTTTAGCTAAGTAAGAGCTCACGCGTGTCTTAAGGGCAATAGATTTTCCAATATACAAGATATTTCCATATTCGTCAAGCATTTTATAAACACCGGGTAGGTCTAAAACGGTTTGAAGTCGTTGTTTAATTTGTTGTCGATTCATCATAAGCGTAGTATATGCAAAAGTGCAATAAAAAACAGGATGATTACTCATCCTGTTTTTTTACTATTCTTGTGTTTCGTCAGCTTCTTCTTCTAAGTCACCAAAGAATAAGTCGTCGAATTCACCAGCTACTTTTTCATATTCTTCATCAGATGTGATTTCTGCTAATTTGATATCATCATTTTCTTCTGAATAACGGTAAATAAGTACTTCTTCTTCGTCTTGTGGTGCTAAAGCAATATATTCAATATCATCAACTTCGAAAATACCTAATACGTCACAAGCTACTTCTTTGTTTTCATCTTCGAATGTTACGTAGATTACTGGTTCTTCGTGTTCACCACATCCGCAACCTTCATGATTGTGATCGTGTCCGCCTCCGCAACATCCTTCATCGTGTGAACATCCACATGTTTTGTTTTCTTCCATTGTAGTAGTCTCCCTTCTGTTTAAAAGAACTATAGTCCCATTATAGCATCAGAGTGAAATTTTTCCAAGTAAAAGCTTTAGAAGTTTTCACGAATAATACGCTCTGCATTGCCATAACAGATTTTATCAATGATACGTGAATTAAATAAACGTGTCATACTACTTCTAAGTCTATCCATTTCTTTGCAATTACATACCTCTAAATTACAACTTATCCCATCAAAATCTGTTCCAAGGGCTAAAACGTCTTCGCCTACTTGATTATAGATGTATTGAATATTACCGATGAGGTCGTCTACTGTGCTATTTTGACTCTGATTTAAGAATTCACTAAAGAAATTAGTACCTACTAAGCCACCACTTTGGGCAATGATTCTTAAACCTTCATCGGTGACATTGCGACTTTCATTACAGTAACCTCTTGCATTTGAGTGAGAGGCAATAATAGGCTTTTTATATAAGTCTACAATATCCGGAAGTGCAGCTTCTGATAAATGAGAAATATCTAAAAGGATTGGTGCATGATTTAGCCCCTCCACAATAGATTTCCCCTTTTGAGTGAGGCCTTTGTTAATAGAATGGGGTGCCCCTAAACTATTTTCATAGTTCCAAGTTAAAGTCATCAGCGTAATCCCCATCTCAGTTAAAGTCTCAATAGGGTTTTCAAGTTTCGCAATAACTTCACCTTCTTCTAGTGATAAAAAGGCTGCAACTTTATTTTCCTCTTTACAACGCATATAGTCTGCATACGTTCTGGCTATAGCAATATCTTTTTCATTTTTCTTCACTTCTTGTATGAAATAATCATACATTTCTTGGAACTCTCCAAAAAGATCTCCTGCCCCATCTTGTTTCATCACAAGAAAGAAAGCAAACCACTGTGCCAAGTAGTGGCTTGCTTTCATCTTTTGGATGTCTACATGATAGTCATTGTGTGCAAGCTCTGTTTTGTTAGCCAAAATCAGACTTGCTGTGTCACAGTGCAAATCAATATAAGACATTTATTCACCTACTTTTTCAGGTGCTTCGTATGTTTTACCTTTTGTATCTACAGTCATAGATTGAATCACAACTGGGTTAAGTGGTTTATCCATATGATTTGTTTTAGTTATTGCAATGTAATCTACCACGTCTAAACCTTCTACAACTTTACCAAAAGCTGCGTATTGTCCATCTAAATGTGGTGAGTTCTCATGCATAATAAAGAACTGTGAACCTGCTGAGTTAGGACTCATAGCACGTGCCATAGAAATTACACCTTTAGCATGTTTTAAATCATTTTTTACGCCATTGCCACTAAACTCACCTTTAATGCAGTAACCTGGACCACCTGTACCAGTCCCTTGTGGGCATCCACCTTGAATCATAAAGCCACGAATAACACGGTGGATGCCAAGTCCATCATAATATCCTTTTTGTACTAAACTAATAAAGTTGTTAACTGTGTTAGGTGCAACTTCTGGGTAAAGCTCTAATTTAATGATACTACCATCATTCATTGTCATTGTTACGATTGGGTTTAAATTTTCCATGTTGAACACTTCCTTTTTCTTTTCTAGTTAATTATTATGCATGTTTTAGGAAAGCAATATACGCTTTTCTCATTTCATAAAGGTCTACTTTGCTTGTAATTTCCCATGGTGCGTGCATGCTATGGACTGGAACACCACAGTCTACAACGTCCATACCGTACTGTGCTAAAATGTAAGCGATTGTACCACCGCCACCAAGATCGATGCGGCCAAGCTCTGCTGTTTGCCAAGTTACATTGTTTTCTGCCATGATTTTTCTAAGGTATGCCATGTATTCGGCATTCGCTTCATTTGAACCTGATTTTCCACGAGAGCCTGTGTATTTCATAAATACAACACCTTTTCCAAAGTAAGCTGCATTATTTTTTTCAAGTACAGATGGGTAATTTGGATCATGACCTGCTGTAACATCTGAAGAAAGCATTTTTGAGCGTGCTAGAGTTCTTCTTACAAGAATGTTAGAATCACCTTCTGTCAAAGCAAGTAATTCTGCCACTGTGTTTTCGAAGAATTTAGAATGCATACCAGATGCCCCTACACTACCAATTTCTTCTTTATCTACAAGAATTGTACCAATTGTACGGGTTGGATTTTCTACTTCAAGTTGTGCTTCAAAAGATGCGTAACCACACACTCTATCATCTTGACCATATCCCATGACCATACTTCTATCTAAACCATAGTCACGCGCTGGACCTGCTGGTACAATTTGAATTTCTGCTGATACGAAATCTTCTTCTGTGATGCCATATTTGTCATTAAGTAATTTTAAGATATTTGCTTTCACTTTATCTTTTTCTTCGTCTTCAAGTGGTAATGTTCCTAAACAAATATTAAGGTCTTCCCCTGCAATTGCTTCAGAAAGTTTCTTTTGCATTTGCTCACTTGAAAGGTGAATAAGTAAGTCAGAAATACCTACTACTGGATCTGTTTCATCTTCACCAATAGCAATATTTACAACTTCACCATCTTGTTTAACAATAGCACCATGAATAGCAAGTGGTAATGCTACCCATTGATATTTTTTAACACCACCATAGTAGTGTGTTTTAAACATTGCAAAGTTAGAGTCTTCATAAAGTGGGTTTGGTTTAAGGTCAAGTCTTGGAGAGTCTAGATGCGCACCAAGTAAGTTCATCCCATTTGATAAAGGCTCCTGTCCAATACAGAACATAAGTAAAGTTTTATCACAGTAGTTGGCATACACTTTATCGCCTGCTTGAAGTTTTTTACCTACTTGAATGTATTCTTCAAGATCTACGTAACCATGAGTTTTTGCTTCCTCGATCATATTTCTTACACATTCACGCTCGGTTTTATTTACAGAAATAAATTTTCTATATCGTTCACCATAAGCAAATAGTGCTTTTTTGTCTTCTTCAGTATATGCATCCCATGCACATTTATATTCTTTTGTTAACTCTGACATTGTGTTCCTCCTTGAGTTTTTCTAAATGTAGTAGTCTTCATTATTTTATCATATTACACAAGATATTCCAAATTGAATTTACATTTAAATTTATTCTTTAGCGAATTAAAACACCCGTTCCAAGAGGCATTGTTTCATAAAGCCATTTACTGTCCTCGGGAGACAGTCTTAAACAACCATGTGAAGCACGCTCACCTAATGAACTCATACCACTTATAACATACTTCCCTTCAATATCGAACAAAACAGAATGGTAGAGATAATCGCCAAAAAGATGTAATGCAGTCTTACATCTGTACCCTTTCTCCATTCCAAATGCGGGGACATAGCCACTGACTTTAAACTCACCGGTAGGCGTCGGCGTTTTATTTAACCCTGTGGAAGTTGGCATGCGCTTAATGAGTTTCCAACTTCCCTTTTGCTTTTCAAACACATAAGTTGTCTGCCTATATAAGTCTGTCCAAATATAGTAGGGCGATTGACTTGTTTTGTTCAAACTATTAAAATAAGCTTCCAGCGTAGGCGTTGGGACTTGTTCCTTATGCGCTTTAGGCGTAGGTGGAATAGAAACGCTGTTCCAAGGCACAGCAATCTTCTTACCCTTTTTTAGCAAATGGTAATACTCTCCATCTTCTGCTGCCCACACCTCTACTTTTTCTCCTTTCTCAAAACCATGTGTTGCGTATTTCATCGTTCCAATAATTTTGTTAGCAGGAAAAAGCTGCTCCACCAAAGAACCCACATCATGGTTTTCATTTTGGGTATACCGCTCCCATACACTTAATGTTTGTTGACCATAGCCTTTATATGGGAAAGTAAATGTTTCACTTTCCCTACTGATAGCTTTTACCATTGTACTCATATGTATAACCTTTTGCTCCCTACCATAAAATTCCTCTTTAAGTGGATAGCTCTCTCCAGGTTGTAACTGCGAAATGTAAACTATTTCCTCAAACATCGTTTTACCATTCCAAAATAGACTGATGACTTCCACATCTATAGGCTGATCTAAACTATTTGTAATAGTTTGCGGTGTGAGATGTACCCCTTGTTGATGATAATACCTATTGGGTACTAAGTTACAACGCTTCCCATCAATCACTAAATCAAAATATTCACCCAAGCTGCGAACAGGTACCAATACCTCTTTTCCACACTTTAAGCTATAAGTTAGTATATTACCTACATACACCTTTTGATTGTTATAGGTAGCTATTGTGCTTTCTAGTGGCTTGGACTTCTTCTCAGGTTCTCCCACTTGTGCACCTAAATATTCATAGGTCAGATAAAACACATTGGCAACGCTCTCTACATTAAAGCCTATAGTCTTTAAATCTGAAATACTCATATAGTTAACATCCCCTAATGTATAAAGGGTATAAATACCATCACTCAGATAAGCTTGTAGGTCACTCGTTTGAATAATCCCTGCAGGCACTTCTTTTAAAAACTGACTTGTGATTTTGCTGCCTTGAAACGCTACAATTTTTGCTAAAACCTCGCTATACACCTCTCTAGATACTTGTGTCTCAAATTCTAGTCCCTCTTTCCAGAGACCTTCTTGCTTCATTCTTTCTATGTATCCAGACTCATCTTGCTTATAAATCGGTGATAAGCCTAGTTTATAGCAACCTATTTGAGCGAGTACTTCTGGTGTAATATACTCCTTTTCTCCATTTAAAATTTGAATGCGCTTAATAGATGTCTCCCATAGAGGATCATTTGCTAAGTCCTCTATAGTCACACCTTCCCCTTGAGCCAAAGTGACTACTTCCACAGATTCTAAATTTTCTTGCCCTTCTCCTATACCTTCTACACCTTGCCCTATATTTTCTTTATCTAGAATTGCTTCTTGCTCGCTATATATACTTCCAACCAGTATATCCCCTGTTCCCACACCACCTCCACTAGATACTTCTTCTTGTCTCGTCACTATAATGTTTTTACTATCTTCCCCTTCATAAGCATGAAGTATAGGGAAGTATTGCATCATCAGTACCCCTGTTAAACTCCATATTATACATTTTCTATAGTTCATTTTTATCTCCTTGTACCATTTTTTACCATTTTAGTATATCAAAGTAGATCTTTTTCTTCAAGTTGTACATAAAATTAAAATGATTGAATTATAAGATCAAAATAGTTATAATTTTATATAAATATACTAAGGAGGAAAAAAATGAAAAAACATAAAAATGCTCAGCGAAAAATCTACAATTTATTGTTTTGTATGTTTCTTTTAGTTCTAGCAGCTTGTGGAGGCGTCATTGCTTTTTCCAAAAGCTTTGATTATAGTTTCGATATGATTAATGAAAATAGTACCCGTCCTACTAGCTCAACGATTCGTGAACTGCCTATTACTATTGATCAGCATACAACAATAGAGAACTTAGCCCAAATACTCTACGAACAAGGCTTCATTGGAAATAAGTTTTGGTTTTTATTAGAAGCCAAACTCTATAATTATGCTGACCAGCTTATTCCTGGTACATATCGCTTAAGTAGTACTATGACCAATATCGAAATGCTTAAATTTATGACACGCATCCACAAAGAAGAAACGGCTATTTCTTTTACTATTCCCGAAGGCTTTACGGTAGAACAAATAGCCAATCGCCTAGATGATAAAAAAATTGTTGCTAAAGAAGACTTTATACGTGCTGTAAATGAAAAAACTTATGATTATACTTTTTTACAAAATATTTCAACTGATACAAAATACCGCTTAGAAGGCTATTTATTCCCAGATACTTATACCGTTTATCCCGACACCTCCTCTGAAGAAATTATTATGATGATGTTGAATCGTTTTGAAGAGATTTCTAACCTCTATACAACTCACTTATATGACTCTAACTACACATTGCATGACATCGTACGCATTGCCTCTATTATTGAACATGAGGCTAAACTTGAAGAAGAACGTCCTATCATATCAGGCGTTATTTATAATCGGCTCCAGCAGGATATGCCACTTCAAATGTGTTCTACCGTTCAGTATGCCATGGAAAAACGCAAAAAAGTACTTACAGCAGAGGACTTAAGTATGGAGTCTACTTATAATACTTACTTACATACAGGCTTACCTATTGGCCCAATCTGCTCTCCTGGCGAAAGTTCTTTGCGTGCTGCTTTTCTTCCAGAAAATAATGATTACTTCTACTTTGTTTTAAAGGATGCTACTGAAGGTTCACATGCTTTTAGTTCTACAGCTGATGAACATGCTGCCTACAAAGCACAATACAAACAATCTCAAGATGTCAACTTTACAGAATAGCAACCACCTACTACACACCAAAGTGCTTACATGATTCATTTCATTCTCATCATAAACTTTTGTTCAATGTCTTTGCATTCCGTTACGCCCTATTGACTATCAAAGAGGCTGCCTATTGGCAGCCGAGGCCACTGAAAAACTTTTATTTTTCGGCAACTTTGTATATGACTAAGCAAAA